>NZ_JACJEM010000080.1:0-14201 GCF_014164085.1 Pseudoalteromonas sp. SG45-5
AGGCTAAAGCACTTCCGTGCTATAGCGACAAGGTACGATAAATTGAAATTACAGTTTGAGAGTATGTTAGCGCTGGCATGTGCAATGATTTGGCTACCAATGTGAAAGATCAACAGCCCCTAGTTTAATTTAGTTTAATTTTGTTCCCTCAGAATTAATAATTACCAAAGATCATTATATGGCAAGGAAAAAGTGTTGGCATTACTCAATATCTCCGAACTTTGAAATGCCGTCAGATAGATTCATCGAAGATCTTGATAAGCTGGCATACAACGCTGGAATTAAAATAAAAGGAGCAAAGCATGCCGAGCATTGAGACAAGAACTCTGTCAGTCTGCATCCAAGCTTTACAGGCTGCAATTAAGTATAATGATTTTTTATCTCAGTCTGAGACCGTAGATAAAAATAACTATGAAGAAAGTTCGTACATGTATGAATTGGAGTTAGTGAAATTAATAAAATTGTATAAAAAAGAAAAAGAAAATGGAGTTCCAATTCCACTAAAAGATCTGCTCAAACCTCCTCTCGAAGAACTGGGCTAAAAATGATAGGGTAAGCTCAGCATATTTTGTGGCAAAGTTAAAAACTCTTCTCTAACAAATGCTTGGAAATGAGCGAGAAGCATTTTACTACGGGGAATGGGACACTTTAAGTGTAAAAAAATGCACTTATTCAAACAACAATGCATGCAGAGTAAGATCATGAGATTTTGATAGTCATGAAAGTATACAGAATAAATAGTAAGAATGACCAAGGGGACATATTAGATTTTGACCCTTATTCAATGTATCAATCACTAAAAGGCTATACAGACATTGCTGAGGCAGAGTTTATGGTTAAAATTTTTGATTTACATGCCAATAATGATTCTATTCTTAATATATGGCCAGATGTTATGCCTATTAAGCCGTTATCTATTGATTATGATAAAGTTGATATTTATATCCAAGGTGGCTTTTTACTATTATCTAAGGGAGCTTATGATTACCTATATCACTTTTTAAATGAGTATGGCGAGTTCCTTAAAATAGACGTAAATGGCTCAGAAATGGTACTTTTTAACTTGCGTGTTTTTGGGCAAGAAGATCTTGATAAATGTATTGAGAACTACTCTAAAGGATTGAGAAGTGGCTTTAAAAGCTTTGCATTTATTGATTCAGATATAAATGGTAAATTGCTATTTAAATCTAAGTTGTTAGATGGGATAGGGCTATTTTGCGGTGAAGAATTTAAGCAATTAGTTGAAGTGAAAAGTTTAAATGGTATTGAGTTTAATGAAATTAATTAGCTTAGTATTTCACTTAATTCTTTGATCTCGATTTTGAGTATACTAATTATTAATTTACCAAAGGGCCAGTGCAGCCATGTTCTACGGCATACTTTTGCGAGTCATTTTATGATGAACGGAGGTAATATTATGGTACTACAGCAGATACTGGGTCATGCAAAGATTGAGCAAACGATGGTTTACGCGCACTTTGCACCAAGTCATTTAGAGGACGCTATTAGATTAGGCCCAAGAGTGGATATATAAGTTATTTGAGGATTTATAGCCAAGCTCAAAGAGGTATTCTATTGTTTTTTAAAAAAGAGCCTACTATCACCGAATAATCAATTATTGAACGTATTATTAAATCGCAAACGCCAAAAGAAGATTGCTCTTTTTCAAAGTAAGAAATCATTTTAAGGATATCTTGTTCGCTATAAAGTCTGCTTTTATTGTTTTTAAAGACTTTTAGCTTTTTAAACTCTTCAACATGAAGATTATCAATAATGGGGCTGTTTAGTTCAAAAATCATTTCAGGCTTACGTGGCGAATACGCTCTATAATTGGTAACTCCAAGTGAACTATTTGAAAGATGAATATTATAATTTCTCAAAATTTTTAAAAAATGGAATACAGGATTTTCATTTTTTATCAATGAACAGCATTCAATATCAGCATTATTAGGATAATTTACTTTAAGTAGCTCTTCTATTGTTATGAATTCTGCTAAAGCAGCCCTTAAATAAGTGGTTTTAATATTTTTGTTAGAAATAATATGATTTGATTCATCAGTTCCAATATGACTTGCTAAATATATGGCAGAACAGAATCGTGTATATATGTCAGTATCTAATTGAGTTCGTTCATCTGGTTCAGGAATAATTAAATAACCTTTATCCATTTTTGGAAATAACTCGTAATTTAAATTCATAAAACAACTTAATTTTTTATTTGGTTAATTTATAGAGATTAGTGGCTTACTAAATCAAAATTGAAATGATACTAGTAAGACAAGAACTATATAGGAAGATAAATTTAATTTATATCGACAAATTGTTGTTTTTTGTGATTTCGTCTTAAGGCATGAATCCTACTATTAAAAAATAATTTGTTATATTAGTATTCTCTCAATAATTGTAATTGCCAGATTACTAATCCAAGTGAAGCATAAAGAGTATCGCTTTTGAATTGGTTCGACGAAGTGGTTCACTATTAGCTATTAGCTATTAGCGATAAGGTTAATGTTAATGTCTAATAGGATTTATGTCGCGTATTTTCATGTCCAGATATTGCCCAACTATGATAGTTAACACAAGACCTAGGTAGATATTGCTAGTACATAATCTCCTGGTTTTTTAGTAAGTTGTTGTTTTTATTGGTTACCTGTAACAATCGAGGCTTTTCGGACGGGAATTCAAGTCTAAAAGGTCGTACAATCAAAATTGTTAACCGACCGCTTCTTGCTCAAAACTGACTATTAAACTAGGTATTAAACTAGGTATTAAACAGGAGTTATAATGTTAAATAACTTCGATTTCATGAAATTCAATTCCAGTGAGGTTATGTTTTTTAGCTAAAGAGTAAAAGCTATTTTTTGCATCTGTAGTTATGTAGCTCAACCCTGTTTCTTTAGTGCGAAACAAAGCACGATTGCCTACTTTGGACTTGTCGATGACTAACCGCTTGAATGGCTTTATCATTTTAATTTCACCACGTTTATTATAATTATGCTCAGTAAGCTCATGGTTTAAAGCGTCTTCAAAACCAATGAGGTTTAGCGCGTACCAAGTTTCACCTTGCAAATCACAATTAAGATACTCAATATTGTCTCCTAAATTAGGTTCCATAATTGCTTTAGCTTCTTTTGATAAAACATAAGACGTAGCACCTAACCCTGCAATATCTGGTATTTGAAGTGCTGCGTCTTTATTATGTGCATCAATAAGCCAATTAACGCCTAAAGTGCGCCAATTATCTTTCATGGAATGACCATCAAAAAGCAAAGTTTGGCCTTCTGTTAATTGCATCGTTTGCTCGAAACCTATTTCATTGAGGTAAAGATATAAATCAGGATTTATATTAAAACCATATGCTTTATTAAAACTTTTCATATTACTAAACCTGAGCTTCACTTAGCATTGTATTGATTGAAAATTCACCATCTTTAAAGTCATCAGCAATTTGACATAATGCTTCAATTATCCCTCTGTAGCAGATCGAAAATTCCTTTTTTGGCATATATCGTTGTGGTATTTAGTACTATTAATTTTAACTAATATCCAAGTCAACCAATAAAGGTTTTTAGATTCGTTATCTAAAAACCCTAAAAAACCCGCAACTTGAGAAATCAGGTTGTGGGTTTTTTATGCTTATAGCTTATTTATTGCAGCTGATCCGATTTCAGGGAATAGGGTAGCCACTTTAACAGTTTGCTAAACAGCATATCTTGGGAAATAGGTTTGGAAATATAATCATTCATGCCTGACTCTAAACATTTTTCTTTATCGCCAGTCATTGCATTTGCAGTCATTGCTATAATGGTAATTGGCGCTGCTTTACTTTGTATTTCATTGTTTCTTATTGATATTGTGGCTTGATAACCATCCATAACTGGCATTTGGCAGTCCATTAAAATAAGTAAATATGGATTTGATGTGTTTGCTTGGGCTAAATATTCAAGGGCTTCTTGGCCATTGGCTGCAATATCGACAAAAGTAATGCCCATTTTTTCCAAAGTGATTGAAGCAACCATCTGATTGACCTGATTATCTTCTGTTAATAAAATCCTAATATTCTCGGCCCATGTAATATCATCAGGAAGTAATGCTTTTTTACTTGTGGTGGCCGTGTACCTTCTGAATCTATTTTTTCAGGTAAGCAGGCTTCAAGCATGCTGATAAGGCCTTTTGTTGTTATTGGTTTAGGAAATTGCGTAGCAAAATGACTTTGATTTAACACTTCGTTACTTTCAGGCTCATTTATAGTTGTGATTAATGCGAGTTTAGAAGTATGAGGATGATCTAAAGCATTTATTTTTTGACCAAGGGCTAACCCATTGCCGTCATTTAATTTTTTGTCAATTATAACAATATCAAAAGGGCGAGTAGGTTGGGTATAACATTGCTCGTAACTAATAAGTGCAGACTTGGTTGATGAACTTGTTGTTACATTTGCTCCCCAATGTGAAAGTTGTCTTTCAAGCATAGTAGACAGGCTGCGATTACTGCACACAATATGTATGTTTTTATTGGTTATGTTAACCGGTTGGCTGATTTTCTCTGGTTTAGTGCTTTTTTTAAATGTTACATCAAAGCTGAATTTACTTCCTAGATGCTCTTGCGATTCAACGTTGATATCACCTTTCATTAAAAGGCATAGTTTTTTTACAATTGCTAATCCTAAACCCGTTCCACCGTATTTACGTGTGGTGGATGAATCAACCTGAGAGAATGATTTAAAAAGCTTTGTTTGTTGATCAGCCGTTATACCAATGCCGGTGTCTTTTACTTGGCAGTAAAAGCGCATTTCAGTTGTATTAATTGGCAATAGTTTAGCTATTATTGTTACTTCGCCTTTCTCGGTAAATTTAAGCGCGTTATTAACAAGGTTGACGAGTATTTGCTTAAGGCGTCCAGAGTCGCCAATTACATAGCGGGTCTCAATGTTAGTCGTATCTAAAACCAGTTCAATGTTTTTTTGATAGGCTTGTATTGCTGATGTTTCAATAAAATCGTCAAGTACGTCGCGCACGTTAAATTGGAGCTCTTCCAGTTCAAGCTTACCGGCATCCACTTTTGAAAAATCTAAAATATCGTTAATTATATTTAATAAAAAATTCGCGCTGTTAACCGCAATACGTGCATGCTCTTGCTGAGTCGGCTTTAATGGGCTATCTAGTAGAAAATTTAACATCCCCAAAACCCCATTTATAGGGGTACGTATTTCATGGCTCATTGAAGCTAAAAACTCACTTTTAACGATACTTGCTTGCTCAGCCAGCGCTTTTGCTTCAATTAATGAATCGTTAGCAGCAATACGTTTTGTTATATCTTGTTGTATCCCTACAAATGCTGTGAGGTTGGAATACTCATCAAATACGGGAGATATTTGCAAACTATTCCAAAATGCAGTGCCATCTTTTTTATAGTTTAATATTTCTATCCTTTGCGTTTTGAGTGTTTGTATTGCATGTTTAAGAGTAGAAATTGATTTTTTACTTGTTTCAGGTCCTTGTAACATTTTGCAATTGACTCCAAGCATTTCGTGCTTTTTATAGCCGGTTATATTTTCAAAAGCAGTATTAACAAAAACTAAAGGAAGCCCTTGCACTTTAGCGTCGGCAATTGAAATACCTACATTACATGACTCTATAGCATGAGCGAGTAAATCATTTTGCTCTTTCGCTTTTTTTAACGCGTCTTGAGATGCTTTTTGTTCGGTAACATCCGTAATTGACCCCGCCATTCTTATTGCAAAATTATTTTTATCTCTGAGTGCCATTCCTTTTACTCGATAGTAGCGGTATAGCCCCGATTTTGTTTTTAAACGGTATTCAATATCATAAGGTGTACTATTTTTTAAGTGAGCTGTTAGGCGTTTATTATGCTCACAAATATCGTCAGGGTGTACAAGTTCAAAAAAAGAGTCGGCCTTGTTTGGTAATTCATCACTATCTTGATAACCAAGGAGCGCTTTAAGGCGCGGAGAAAAATACATCTTCGTTGATACAATATCCCAATCCCATATACCATCATTACTGCCTTTCACTGCCAGTTCATAACGGGCTTCGCTTAATTTAATTGCCTTTCGAGATGATTCTAAGAGTTTAAAAGGGTTGAGTAGTAAATGTCGTCCAAACATTAGCAATATAGTTGAAGAAATTAACAGGCTAAAAACAAGGGCTACAGCAATATCTTTCATAAAGCTGGCTACTTTATTTGTCAGTAACGTACTTGTTGTAAAATACTCAAGTTTAATATCTGTTGAGCCAATCTGCTTATGATTAATATTTATATAGTCTTCATTTTCTCGTAAGTTTGAAAAGGACACCCACGGCCCCTGTAAGGTAAAACTATGGCTATCAACTTTAAACTTTGCAGGTAATAGCTCTACCAATGGGGTATTAAATTGAATAATTAACGCACCTTCACTAAGGTCGTTATATTTAATAGGGACTGCCATGATAAATAAATCATTTTTACTCGTTTGATTCAGGATTATGGCCGTGTCTAGTTTGTCTTCGAGAATACCCGATAACCAATTGGGCGCTAATGAAATTATTTTCGCTAGCGAAGTGTCATTACTGTAAACAACTTCCTGAAGTATATTAACAATAGCAATGCTTTCTATTTTACCTAAAATTTTATACTCAAATAAATAATCCAGCATGATCGCTTTTGATGTCTCTGAGCCCATAGTTGACGTTGTAAGTATTGGTTGCTTGGCCAGATCTTTAAGAATTTGCTCTCTTGTTTCAATAAAAAGTGTTAAGTAGCTCGTTGTAAGCTCTGACTCCATTTCAATACTTTCACTTTGTAAGTTTCGAATTGTATCCTCAGCGCGGCTACCAACAAGTACAAGGCTTATACCTATTGAAAATAAAAGACTTAAAGCCAAAAAAGTATAAAAAGCATAATTAGTATTAAGCTTAATTTTTTTACTAAATTTGCTAAGCATATGTCGTTATACCTCTTCCTTTAGTTATTTTTTATCACATATATGCTGCCATCGGTTTTATAATTGGCCATACATAAATCATCAACTCCTAGCGCCTCATGGGCATCAGTATTGCTTGTAGTCCAAGTACTAAAAGGCTGTTTATATTCTTTAATTAAACCATTTACAGGTTTGTTTATATTCTCTAATGCTACTTTTATGTTTGCTCTATTATTACTGACATTATCCGTAAGAGTGATTTGCGAAATAGCTTGAAGAAGTATTTTTGTTAAATCATATGCATGTATAAACCCAGCGGGTGCAGCTAGTTCTTCTAAAGAAACAGATAAAAGCATTGCTTGCTCTTGTACATGTTTTGTAAGCGTTGCTTGCGGTTTTTTTAAAAAAGAAAAGCAGCTTTGAATAAAGTGTAAGTTTAGATTTGACTGCAAGGCTGTTTTTACTTTACTAAAAAAATCCCCACCCGTAATCCCCCAGTGGCTGACAATGGGTAGGCGTTCACTTGCTTCAAAGCTCTCCATAGCACGAATTATTTCAGCGCCTTCAATTGCATTGCCAACAAACAAAATACAATCTGCTTGATCATTTATTATTTTGCGTAAAACTATTTTTGCACTGTTTATTTTAGTGTTCCAGTTAAACCAATCTACTTTAGTGTCTTTGTCTCCAATTGCTTTTATTATTGAGTTGTAATTAGATTTCCCCCATGGCGTATTTTCTAATAATAGTTGTGGGTTTTTGCAGTTTAAGGTGTTGGTTGCATATTGGACCATTCTGTATCCTGCTTTTGTATCGTCAACAGAGAGTCTAAATACCCAGTTTTTATCGCTTGGGTAGCGTGTAATAGGCCCACCTGCTGCCCATGGTACTAAAAGTAACAGTTCGTTTTCATTTATAAAATCTCTATTTTTAATATAAGGTGGTGAATGCAATCCGCCTAAAAAAACCAGTGCATTTTGGTCTTTTAAAAATTGTCGCATATGTAATAAGCTGCGATTAGAGTTTCCTCTGTTATCTTTTTCGACAATATTTATTTGGTAGTTTTGGGCACTATAATCAACTTCAGCAAGCGCAGTAAGTGCCCCCATTTTCATCGCATAAGCAGATTCGTTATGGTTTGAATAGTCAGAGTCATGATAAATGGTGAGTGTTTTAACACTTTGCGTATTTGCGCTTAGTTCAAATGGCAAGGTAAATAAAAGGCTTAATAAGGCAAGTAAAGTGGTGATACGCATAGAGAAACTTTATGTTAGTAATTTGTTGTAAAGTTAGCGTATTTTTTGATTATTTTCCCGTTTTAAAAGAAATGATTTTGGTATAAATGAAAAACGATAAATTAGTATTGAGTAATAGGCGCATTTATTTAATGCTTATGTGAATAAAAAGAACCCGTATTAAAACGGGTTCCTTTTGAAATGCTAAGCTTATTTAAAGTCGCTTGGGTTGTGGCGCTCTACCATTTGTTCTTCTTCAGGACCCCATGTGCGATTAACACGACGCCCTCGTTTTACAGCGGGGCGCTCTGATATTTGTTTAGCCCAGCGAACAACGTGAGAGTATGAAGCAACATCTAAAAATTCAGCTGCATCGTACAAATCGCCAAGCACTAATGAGCCGTACCACGGCCAAATTGCGATATCAGCAATAGAATATTCATCACCCGCCATATAATCATTGTCACCTAAGTGACGATTTAATACATCAAGTTGGCGTTTCGTTTCCATAGTAAAGCGGTCAATGGGATATTGCATTTTGCTTGGTGCATAACTGTAAAAGTGACCAAACCCGCCACCTAAATAAGGCGCAGAGCCCATTTGCCAAAATAGCCAGTTACGACACTCAGTTTTGGCTTTCAAATCTTTAGGGGTAAGCACATCAAATTTTTCGCTAAGGTACTGTAAAATAGAACCTGATTCAAAAATGCGAGTCGGTGGCGTGGTCGAGTGATCCATAAGCGCTGGAATTTTTGAATTTGGATTAATATCAACAAAGTCAGATCCGAATTGATCGCCATCACCGATGTTAATGAGGTATGCGTCGTACTCGGCATTCGTTAAACCAAGCTCTAAAAGCTCTTCAAACATAATAGTGGCTTTTTGACCATTAGGTGTCGCAAGGGAATAAAGCTGAAATACGTGCTCGCCAATAGGTAAGGTTTTATCATGAGTCGCGCCCGCAATTGGGCGGTTAATACTGGCAAATTTTCCGCCACTTTCGCTGTCCCACGTCCATACTTTTGGTGGTATATAATCATTTTGCTCACTCATAAATAACCTCTCTGTTAGATAAAATTGTTTAAAGGTGGTCTGTTTAATTTATCGATCTTTAAATTTATCGGCTTTTGCTAATTTAAAACCTAAAAGGATTCCGCTTAACGCTCCAAATAAATGACTTTCGAACGATACATGAAAACGTTGTGGTAAAACGCCCCATATAAAACCGCTATAAAGTACGGCAACTACAACGGCAATAATGATTGATTTTAGTGAGCGCCTGATAACGCCGTAGCAAAGTATAAAGCCCCACAGGCCATATATAACGCCGCTTAAACCGACATGAATATTACTGCGGCCAAATATCCACACTAACAACCCGCCTACACACGCTGTAAAAATAAATACATTGTAAAAACGCTTAACGCTGTATTGGCAAATTAGCCAACTTAACACTACAAATGGGACCATGTTGCTAGCGAAGTGCCACCAGCTACCATGTAAAAAGGGGGCGCACAGTATGCCAATTAAACCTTGGATACTGCGTGGATATATACCTAGCCCATTTAAGTTAATTCCGGGTAGACTATTGATCACTTGTAATACAAAGCAAATAGTAACGACGCTAAAAATTGCGAAACGCGTACTGGTTAGCAACGACAGTGTGGTTGGCTTGGTTTGCATATAATTGCTCTAGTTAACTTAAGAGTTGCCAGTATAGGAATTGTATTTAGTAATTAAAAGCAATTAAAAAAGCACAGCATAAAAATGCTGTGCTTTTTTTAATTACTACTGGCTATTAACCAAGTTTGGTCAGTAGCTTTTTAGCGGCAAGTTCAGAACTTGCAGGGTTTTGGCCTGTGATTACTAAACCATCTTCTAGTGCAAGTACGCCCCAGTCTTCAGTTTTTTGGTAATCGCCACCTTTTTTAATTAGCTCGTCTTCAACTAAAAATGGCACTATGTCGGTAAGTTGCACTGCTGCTTCTTCAGAGTTAGTAAAACCAGTTACTTTTTTACCCGCAACTAATGCATTACCATCAATATCTTTAACATTTAAAAATGCAGCACTTGCATGGCATACCGCAGCCACTGGTTTTTGCTCTTTTATAAAGCTTTCGATAAGTGAAATTGAATCAGTGTTATCAACCAAATCCCATAATGGACCGTGGCCACCTGGGTAAAATACAGCATCAAAGTCGCTAGAATTTACTTCACTCAACACTTTAGTGTTTGCCATTAATGTTTGTGCTGCGCTATCTGCGTCGTAACGTTTAGTTGCATCCGTTTGAAAATCAGCAAGCGTACTTGTCGGATCAATGGGTGGTTGGCCACCAGCTGGAGACGCTAAGGTTACTTCAACACCTGCATCAATAAATGCGTAGTACGGGGCTGCAAATTCTTCTACCCAAAAACCAGTTTTTTCGCCAGTGTTACCAAGCTCTGCGTGAGATGTAAGAACCATAAGTATTTTTTTAGACATTAAATGTATCCTTCTGATGATTTGAATTAGTTAATCTTGCTTACCAACTACTATATGCACTAACACCGCTTTAAACAACGATGATAAATTTAACTTTATTGGTTTAATAATTGATACAATAAAAAGGTTGAATTTTAAATACGCTACGGAGCGTTTATGAAAGTCTCGTTTGAGCAATTAAAAAGCATGGTTGTATTTGCGCAAATTGTAGAGCAGGGCAGCTTAACCGCTGCTGCAAAGCAATTAGGGCTTACGCGAGCCGTGGCAAGTTATCACTTAAAAAAACTTGAAACCCAGCTTGAGGTTACTTTATTAAATCGCTCAACTCGTACTATGGCGCTTACTGAGGCGGGTATTGCTTATTATGAGCGCTGTAGAATAATTACCGAACAAGCTAATGCGGCTAACCAACAAATAGAAAATATAAAGAGTGAGCCACAGGGTTTGCTTAAAATTAGTTGCCCTGTGAATGTAGGAATGCAATTAATTGTGCCAGCAATAAATACCTTTAAGCGCCAATACCCTAAAATTAAAATTGATTTACAACTTACCGACGACGTTATTGATATTATTAAAAATGGCTTTGATTTTGCTATTAGAGGGGTGGCGCTGAGTGACTCTAATTTACAAGCAACTAAGCTGACGACAATGAGCACGTGCATTTGTGGTGCGCCAGATTATTTTGCTCATTTTGGTAAACCTAAAACGCCTTTAGAATTGGCAGAGCATCAATGGGTGGTTTACCAGCTCGGGAGTAAAACTTTAACGCTTTCAAAAGATGGAAAAAAACACGACATCATAATGCAAGGTGGTTTAAGTACTAATAACGCCGCTGCGCGTACCGCTTTTGTCGAAGCCGGGCATGGCATTGGCCGTATTCCGCTTTATGATGCGTGGCCCAAAATACAAGCAGGGTTGCTTGAAATTGTATTAGATGATTATAAAAGCAAAGATATTGAACTGTACGGGGTATTTCCGCCAGGAGCAGCAGGCTCTAAAAAGCTACGGTTATTTATTGATTACTTAAAAGCCTATTTTGTAAAACAGCATACCGCTTTAGGTATGCTGAAAAGCGTTTAATTATTCTCGCTTTTAAAGCATTTATAAAATACTTATAAAGTACGGCTAAATAATGCAACCGCTTGTTGATACATATTAATTGCAAGGGCAGCGTCGTATCGCTCGCCTTCATCACGCATAAAGGCATGCTGCGCATTAACTTCTTGCCATTGGTAATTAATAGCTGTAGTTACGCATTGCTGATAAATTTTTGTACGACCTTCTTGCGGTACATGTGGGTCTTGTTTACCCCATATAAAGTGAATTTCACCTTGTATATCAGCCATACGCTCTAATGAGTTATTTCCAGGCTGTGCAGGTAATGTATCGCTGTGAATATCGGTTGCGTATAAACAAAATGCCGCTTTAATTTCAGGATTTAGCGCCGCTCTATAAGCTAAATGTCCGCCAATACATACGCCCATAGTGCCGACGGTTCCTGTGCAATAGCTTTGTAATCTAATAAAATCGATTAGGGTTTGTGTGTCGCTATCGTGATGCTCAAGTGGCTTTGCCCATTTATCAGCGTTGCCTTTATCTTTACCTGCATCATCGTAAGCGAGCACGGTACCTATCGGATTTAACTCATGAAACACTTCAGGTACTAAGACTACAAAGCCATGGCTTGCTAAAATAGCTGCGCTGCGTGCAATAGGAGCCGTTTGTTGAAAAATTTCAGAATAAAAAATAAGTGCAGGGAGCTGTCCTTGCGTCTGAGGACGGTAAACAGTGGTGCGCATCAAACCTGTTGGCGTTGGCAAGTCTGCGGTATGGTGTTGAACAATCATAAAAGCGCTCAATTATATAAAAGTATATGGTAACCGAGCGCGATAAAATAAACGACTTTTGTTGTCGAGTATTTAAATACTAACAGGCATTTTAGTGCAGCTTGCGTAGTAGCTTACTGTTGCGGGCCAGTCTGAGAATATTCCCATTACGCCTACATCTTGTGCCAGTACATCAACAACGGTCATCATGTCGCCATCGTTATTTATAACGTCAGCAATTGACTGATAGTAATAACCGCCACCTTCATTTAGTGGGCCTGATCGCTCAAGGCTCCATGCAATAATATTAAGACCCGCCGCTTTAGCGTCAATTGCGTATTGCGAAGGTGTAATGTTGTTATCGTTATCAATTGTTAAAAGCATCCACATAGGCGGCGCTATAATTTTAACGCCATCAGCAAAAAGTTGTTCCATACTTGGCTGCCATGTATCTGCATTATTTGGGTCGAAACCAGCATCGCTATCACGACCATCTAAGTAAACACTTTGCGCCGCAAATTCAGGGTTTGAATTAATCCAATATTTCACATCGGCTAGATTAAATGATTGCGGATAAACACGATTAGCAGGGACATCCATTTGTGTATATTCATCGATCATTTTTTGCGCGTACTGTGTTTGCGTCATCCCATCAAAAGGCATGCTAACTTGTGGAGATTTAAGCTCTGGGGTCATTTTTACACCCAACTCTTTAAATAGCGTAATACTTTGCTTATGAGTTAATAGTGTACCGCTGGTGGCGTATAAATCGGTGCGCCAACTTGGCGTGCCATCCATGTAATCGGCAACCGTTGTCGCACTGGTATTAGCGCCATCCATTTTACCTTTAAGGGTTAAAAACTCCGCTAAGCTTATGTCGCTGGTACAACATTTAGCAGAAGCGGCAATACCATTAGCAGGGTCGGCTGGTGTAAATGGCACACTGCATTTAGCCGCCAGTTCAGGAATGGCTAAAATATTAGTTGTGGTGTGTAAGTCGCATTGAGAATGGCGACATACAAGCTCTTTATCGTTTGTAAATGTGACATCACATTCAATAATGCCAGCACCCATTCTAGCGGCAGCAACATATGCCTCCTTAGTATGTTCAGGGTATTGCATTGGCGCACCACGGTGACCGATTGAAAAGTCAGTACGATAAAAAGGCCCTTCATTACATGATGCTAATTTTGTTTTTAGTGCACTGGGTGCCATATCATTAATTAAATAGTCAGGGCGAGTACCGAGTTGAATTTTTCCTTTATTAGCGACTTCTTCAACTTGATCATTGGTAACAGTGGCTTGTTTTTCTATTATTTTTTCATTGTTATTGCAGCCAGCAAGTGTACTCAAAAACAGGCAACTCGCAAGCAAGGTAATGCACTTCATTGTTTATCCTTAAAAAGTAAAATTTTTATTATTTTAATGGTTATTAATGACAACTTAGCTACAAGCTTATTAATTTACGTTTTTATTAGGGCCTGTTTATCTTTCGAGGTTAAATTTGCAGCAGTGTGTTTGGTATTTAGGCGAGGCAGAGCCTATGGTGTGTGGTTATTCCCCATAAATAGGCGATAACGCAGCATAAATGCCAAACATGCGCTGCCCGAAGGGTTCTGCCTAGGGGCAATTTACTCTTTGTTGCTCGGTTTTTACTTAGCCCACTAGGTTACAAACCTCACGCCGCGATTAAATCGCCCCTAGATTGAACAAATTTTAATCCTGAAAGGTCAACA
>NZ_JACJEM010000081.1:0-13444 GCF_014164085.1 Pseudoalteromonas sp. SG45-5
CTGCTTGTTTTAAAATGGCAAGGATCTGACTATCTGTAAAATGTGCTTTTTTCATAATTTTCTCCTGTGTTTACAATAAGAGAAAATTCTACATTTGGCATCTATTATTTTTAGGGAGGATTACCAAGAATGCTATTGATAATGAAGCCATCGAAATTTCACTCAAAGAAATGGGAGAGTGCCCAAAAGAAAATGAAAATTCATTATGGGAGCTAACTATAAAAGATAACGGTACCGGCTTCAGTATTAAAGACTTTTCATACTTATTAAGCATTAGTAGCTCTAGTAAAAATAAAACAAAAAAAGATATTGTGGATTCAATGCCTGAGTGGATGAAGCCATCAGGAGCATTCGGTATTGGTTTTCAGAGTTCATTTATTCTTGCAGATAAAGTGAGCATTACAACAAAAAGTCTCTTTACGAATGAGTGTAGTCATGCAGAATTATATAACCCCTTAGGTGAAAAAGAGGGGTTGGCACTTTTAAAAAGTTTGTCTAATGATATATCTACTCAACACGGGTCTGAAGTTAAGATTATATTTTCGCTTAAAAAAATTGCTACAAGTTGGAGTATAAGTTTACATAGAGAGCCAAGTGTTAAAAGCATGATTTTAGATAGTCACGATCCAAATCTAGATGAATCGTTTCCGTTTGAGTCAGCACGAATTGCTGACTCGATAGTTGATTTTGCGAAACACTCACCAATTAGAATAAACGGCCATTATAAAGCGAAAGATCAGGAGGCTATGCCTCTCTATATTAAGGATGAAGAAGAAAAAGGATACTTTATAGATTTAGGTGATGAGCAGGTCGAGCTACTTTTTTACCCTACTAGCCGATTCTCGCGGGTTAAAACCTTATATCGTGGACAGGAGTTTGATCCTGGAAATATCAAATTTCTTTTTGCAGATATAACGATAAATTTACTTTCAGGTAAAGCTGGTGCTTGGCTTTCAATTAATAGAGATGAAATAAACAAAGAGGCTAGTCCTAAATTAATATTGCTTATAGAAAATTCACTTTTCTATATTGCTAAGCTTATAGTCGAAGATTTAAAAGCTAATCACGAGAGCTCAGGTGACAAAGAAGAGTTTAAAATACATTTTTCTTTATTTTTAAATACCATGGCTTTAATGGGGTCTAGTAATAACCCTTGGGAAAAGCTATCGGATGACTTTAATCGTTTTGATAAATTTTGGCTCAAATATAAGGTTGCTGATAAAGCTTTAGACGAGCATTTAAATGGAGAGCCATTAAGGATTGGAGAGAAAAACCTTAATGGTGAAAACGTTTCTATTTGTAATATCTATTTGGGGAGTAACCCTGATTATGATGACTTGATAAAATGTTTAGTATTCAAAGAGTGGCAAGAAAGGCATGGGGTAAACACAATTGAGATAATCGAATCAGATGACTTTAAAAATCAAAAAACAGATTTAGTTTACCTGTGTTCAAAACAAAAGCCATTTGTAGTGGTCAATAAAATTTGGCCACAGTTTTAGAATCTTGGTATCTGACCTCAGATTCATTTGGCGCTAAACCGGCATTATAATGATGCGGCCTAACATTATTGTAATATCCATTTATGTAATCACTAACGCTATATTTAGCGTCTATAAAATTTCCATATCCACTCTTTGGCATCCATTCCGTCTTAAAGCTTCTAAAAAATCGCTCCATTGGCGCATTATCCCAACAGTTTCCACGCCTGCTCATACTTTGTGTGATTTTATAGCGCCATAAACGTTGGCGATATTTTAAACTTGTATAATGACTACCTTGGTCAGAGTGAAACATCAGTCCTGTCGGTTTTCCTCTGCTTTCATACGCGAGTTCAAGCGCTTTTAGCGTTAAATTAGTATCTGGTGATAACGACATTGCCCAGCCAACCACTTTGCGTGCAAATAAATCAATAACGACGGCTAAATAAGCCCAGCGATTGCCCGTCCAAATATACGTCACATCACCGCACCACACGGTATCAGGCTCAACAACATCAAACTGTCTATCAAGCAGGTTTGGGATTTCAAGGTGTTCATTACCACCACGTTTATATGAATGTTGAGGTACTTGGCAGCTTTCGAGCTTTAATTTAACCATTAGCTTAGCTGCACGATAACGGCTCAATTCAAAATCATTGTTCGTTGCTATCGCTGCGATTGTCCGTGCCCCTGCTGAACCACCACTCATCGCATGTATTGCTTTTACTTCAGCCTCTAACCTTACTTGCTCAGGTGTCGGCGTTGTATCCCGTATGGCCCAGTACTTATAGCTGCTGCGATGCACATTGAATACACTACATAGCACACTAATTGGATAACGCTCTCGTTGATTTAACTTCTCGATTAACGAGAATTGTTCAGGGAGTCGGACATCAAGAGAGCGGTAGCCTTTTTTAATATATCCTTTTCTAATTCAATGCGTTGTATTTGCTTTTTAAGCTCACGGATTTCAATTTGTTCGGGCGTCATTGGTGAAGCTAAGGGTGTCTGACCATTACGTTCTTGCTTTAATTGAGTTACCCATTTACTGACGGTTGATTTACCAACACCCATCGCTTTTGCTGCGTCTTCTTGCGTATAACCTTGGTCTACTACAAGCTGAGCCGTTTCTAATTTAATTGCCGCTGAATATGTTGCGCGTTTTAATTTCGTCATTTTTTCACCCAAATTTGTATGCTTATTAGCATAACATTTCTTTCTTAATGGGTGGCCAAAATCACTGTACCACTTGTATTACAACCTTATAACAGTAATGCTTTGCTTTCAGCTTTAATGAAAGCAAAATCGAAAAGTAATGCAAACTCTAGGGTTTTGGTGCCCTCTCCGCGAGGTTTTGAATCATTAGTACTAGATAAGTCCACCAGGTTAAATGCTCATTATTTATTTGATACAGGAGTAGGTGATTACGAATACATGCTTTTGCCCCATTTATTTACAACTCCTAAAAGTGGATATTCTACTGAGGGTATAATTTTTGTATCCGAAGAGAAGTTAGATAAGCTTTGTGAGTGGATAAAACCCAAATTGAAAAACATGTTGACTGAGGCTGAGATTAAAGAAAAATATGATGAGTTAATTAAGTATATAGATGCCTTGATGGCCGAATCACCTTACAAAGATAAGTGGTTTAAATTATTAGCTAAATAATAAAATTGATAGCCAAGAACTAAGCTGAGTCCACCAAGGTTTGTTTAAGGAAAAAATTATTTTTCTAGAGCGTGAACCTTCGCTCTAGAAAACTTGACCTGATGAAGTATCAATATTATCGAGTCAAGTTTATTACTTACGGCACGCAGCTATTACCTATAAAAACATTTAAACCACTAACCCCTACTTAATATGCGCTAAATACGCTAAAATTACAGGCTACTTTTTTAGCAATAAGCCCGTAATAAATATGACCTCAGCCACAAGCCCTAGCACTTTTTCCGAACTTGGCCTTATTCCAGAGCTATTAGCTCGATTAACCGATTTGGAATATACCCAGCCTACACCTATTCAAGCTAAGGCTATACCTAGTGTGCTTGCGGGTAGTGACCTAATTGCAGGGGCAAATACCGGTTCAGGTAAAACAGCAACGTTTGCGTTGCCTATGTTGCAAAAGGCTTTCCTAGAGCAGGGCGCTAAAAATACTGCCAGCAAAGGTAACTTTGTAACAGGGCTTATTTTAGTGCCGACTCGTGAGCTTGCTACGCAAGTGGCCGATAGCGTTAAATCGTATTCTGCTAACTTTAATGGCGCAATTAAAACGGTGGCGGTGTTTGGTGGTGTGTCGGTTAATACCCAAATGCAGGCTCTTCGTGGTGGCGCCGATATTATTGTGGCAACACCTGGTCGCTTACTTGATTTAATCTCAAGCAATGCGATTAAGCTCGATAATGTAACTACGCTTGTGCTTGATGAAGCCGACCGTATGCTAAGCCTTGGCTTTACCGAAGAGCTGGCTAATTTGTTGGCGCTTATGCCTGCTAAAAAGCAAACTATGTTGTTTTCAGCAACTTTCCCTGAGCAAGTTAAGCTATTAACGCAAGAGCTTTTAAACGACCCAGTTGAAATACAAGTACAAAACAAAGATGAAAGCACCTTAGTACAGCGTGTTTTTACCGTAAACAAAGGTGAAAAAACCACAGTTTTAGCACATTTAATTAAAACGCATAAATGGCGCCAAGCGCTGATTTTTGTGAACGCTAAAAAAGACTGTGAGCATTTAGCGGCTAAGCTTGAAAAGCGCGGTGTTAATGCACAAGTGTTTCATGGTGATAAAGGCCAAAGTGAACGAACTCGGGTAATCGAAAAGTTTAAAACGGGCGAAATCGAAGTACTTATTGCAACCGATATTGCCGCCCGTGGTTTAGATATTGAAAAGCTGCCAGTGGTAATAAACTTTAACCTACCACGCAGCCCCGCTGATTACATGCATCGTATTGGCCGAAGTGGCCGTGCTGGTGAAGTAGGTTTAGCGTTATCACTAATTGATTACGAAGACTTTCATCACTTTAAAATCATCGAGAAGAAAAACAAACTACGTTTAGAGCGTGAAGAAGTGGCAGGTTTTGCTGTAAACCAAGCAAACCTTGATGCCGCTCAGGCGCTTAAAAACGAAAAGCCAATGGCAAAACCTGAAGGCACAGGCAAGAAAAAGAAAAAAAATAAAGCCGATGATATAGATGATGTATGGAGTGGCTGGAGAGGGCGTTCTAAATAGGAAATATAATTTATTATTTTGTCTAAACTTACAATTGGCGATAAGATCAGTTGTTGACGTATTGGTCAATTTTGACTAAGATCGCTATTAACAACTAACCCTACTTCCACGCGTAGCATTGAGTCTCCTGGATATAGGGAGAAAAAGCCGACCTTAGTGTCGGTTTTTTTGTAGCTAAAATTTAAGGATCGACTTTGAAGACTCGAATATATATTGATGGATATAATTTATATTATGGATGTCTTAAGCGAACACCTTACAAGTGGTTAGATATATTTAAATTATTTGATGACTACATCCTCCCCAGCTCTGCAAGTAAAGCCCATACTAACGACAATTTAAGCATTAAGTTTTTTACCGCTAATATTGTAGAAAAAGCAGCTACGTCAAAAGATTCTTTAGCTGATCAGCAGGCTTATCACCGAGCTTTAACTTTTAATAGTTCAAATAGTCAGCTAGAAATAATCAAAGGTTACTACTCTATAAATCCAACACGTGCATTTAAAGTTGATCAAAAAGAACCTAAAAAGCATCCAAATGAATGTGAGTATGTGGACATTTGGAAGCTTGAAGAAAAGCAAACTGATGTAAACATTGCCGTTGAGGCTTTATTTGATGTATTTACAGATGATTCAATTGAGCAAATCGTGTTTGTTACTAATGACACTGATTTAGAAAGAGCTTTAGAAAAAATAAAATCTCTAAATAAAGTTAAAATAGGCTTAGTGATCCCTACTACTGATAATGTTCGTTACCCTAATGAAAAATTAGATATACATGCTGATTGGACGCGTAGGAATATTTCAATTGATGAGCTAAAACAGTCGCAGTTGCCACGTGTTATCCAGGGAGGAAGAAAACCAGTTTCTAAACCTATAGGTTGGTTTGGTCAGCCAGAAATACTTGAAGAAATAATATTAACTTTATTACAAGTTGAAGCTAATCGAACTAAATGCTGGCGCTGGTTGGAAAAGCCATTACCTAGCTTTGATGATTTACCGTCATTAACGGATCCTCCAATTCTATTACTTGATAATGAAGAAACAGCAAAAATAGTACTAAGTTATGCCAAAAGATACACTCAGTTATTTAAAAGCTAGGCGTATAGAGCTTTCGAAATATTTTCGATATCACTTAAATGAAAAAATACCGAATAATAAAATATACTATTCAGCATTAGGTTCTCATAATTCAAGCGTTTACTTTAACTGTTTAAACTCGCTACGAGCTTAATGTTCGTGGTCGTGTTCTTCCTCTTGTGCAATCCCTAACCAAGTAATGTTTGCAGGTGGGAAGGTTAGTTCTAGTTCACCTTCCACTTCTAGGTCTTCTAAGTGCACTTGTACAACGTGTTGAGCAATTGGGTCGGCAATATAAGCAAACTGACCATTTTGCGCCACTGTCATACTAAAGCTCATACCTGCGGGCATTGTGGTTACGTCTGCTTGAGTAATATCTACTTGGCCTGCGAGTTCCCAGTGCATTTCGCCGTCATGGTCATGTCCTGTAAGTACATTTAAAAAGCCTAGACTGTCGAGTACTAAAAAGTGTTCACCACTGGCTGAAAAAGAATAAGATACCGCACTTGCGCCATCGGCTAGTTGCCATTCTAGCGCTTCCATTTCAGCGTCGCTTGGGTTGATACTTAACAGTACAGCAGCGCCGCCGCCATGACCCGAAGCTATACCAATAAAGGTATCGCTTTTTTCGTGGCCGTATAATCGACCAATTCGTAGATCGCCTATCGTAGCAATATTAGCTACTTTTTCTGCTTCGTAGTCATCACCTTGCTGGTGGGCAAGTAATACACCGTCACTACAACCAAATGCGATGGTGTCGTGGTTTTGTGCTGCACCGTGTAAATCAGGGCAAGTAAGTTCAAGTGTTTGCTCTAGTTCGTATTCGCCATCGTGAAAATGATAAACACCGACTTGATCAGGCAGGATCTTAGCGTTTGATGTACTCTGTGCATCATCGCGACGAATTGTTGATAATACGTGCTCGCCGCGTGGCTCTGCCACACCGTGCATATTTATATTGTAGCTAATGCTTGGTAATGCCGCTGTTGCGTTTGTAATATCGTTGTCGGTTAGCACCGCTACTGAGGCGGTTGTGCCTGATTGTGCGTCACCATCATAAAATATAGCTAATTTACCATCGTGATTAACGAGGTGGGTAGGGCGGCTGCCGCTGGTTAGTTCATAACTGCTAAGTACAGGGCTTTGTTCGTAGTCATGTAGGTGTGCACCGTGGTCTTCACGCCATAAGCCACCATCAATAAAGCCAAGGTAATCTTGGCTGCGACTTGCAATAAGTGCATAACGAAAATCAGGAGACACTGACAGCGTATTTGAATCATGTGTTAGGGTGAATGTTTCAAGCAGTTTATTGTCGTCTAAGTCAAAAAAGCTGGCTGCGTTGCTATCAGCGGCAAGTACAGCGAGTCTTCCTAATGAGTCGATTGTATAGCCATCGCCGTGGTCGCCATCATCACCGTGATCATGGCCGTCATCAGGCACTGCAATGGGATCTTTTTCAACAATGTTGGTTTCTGCATCGCCGCAGGCTGTAATTAATGTACTGCTAATTGCAAGTGCAATAAGTTTTAGTTTGAATAGTTTGAATAGTTTGGTCATGTTGTTTTCCTTTAATTTATAATTTTTATGGCTTAGAAATAGCCACGAATGCCTAATGCAAAGCTGCGGCCTGGGCGTGGCGCAATATTCTTTAAGAATGAGCTATGCACACGGGCTTCTGTGTTCGTTAAATTTGTGCCTCGTAGGTACAAAGAAAGGTCTTGATTGAGTACCGATAAATCATAAGAAATACTGGCATTGACCAAGGTGTAACCATCGGTAGCTGTTTCTTCAGGAGCGGTACGGTCTTGCTCTTGGTAGCGAGTGGCATGAATGTGAGCACTGAGTTTTTCGGTTTGGTAGCTAAACTCTGTACCGAAGCGCAGTGGTGGCGTACGCGGTAGATTGCTACCTGAGTCAAGGCGAGCGCGCACGTAATCTGAAAATAGCTCAAGCTTGAACTCGTCGGTTAACTGCCATGCAACTTGCGCTTCAAAACCGTGTAAAGTTACATCGTCCGTCTTGAATAAATAAACAGGTAATTCAGATGAATGATCATGCTCGTCACCGTGATCATGGTCATCCCCGTGGTCGTGGCCACTTTCAGCGTATAAGCCTGTTTCAACTTGATAATAATAGTTGTCTACTTGGTTATAGAAGGCATTAAAAATGAAGCCTATATCGCCTTGGGTTTTACGAAAGGTTAGGTCAATATTATTGGCGGTTTCTAAATCAATGGTGTGATCAGATAAGCCTAAATGGCCGTCTTCATGAATATCAAACAATGCGCCGACTTCATAGGTTGCAGTACCAATATGAGGGCCGAACGACAATAACTCAGAGGCTGATGGCGCACGCTCTGAACGCGACAATGACAAGCCTAAATTATAGCTAGGAGCAAAGTCCCAGACTACGCCAGCAGATAAACTAACAGGAGTAAATTCATGCTTTGCGTCAAATACGCGAGTTGCGTTGCTGTGTTCATCATGGCCGTGATCATGGTCGTCATGTCCACCTACGTCATCGTGCGCGTGGGCATCAATGCTTGGTAGTAACACGTTATTTGCATCGATAGTTACGCGTTCGGCGCGGCCACCTAATTGCACTAAAAAATCACCAAAGTGTCTTTCTTCCATTAGTGCAATGGCATAGCTTTGTGTTTGTGAAGGAGGCGTAAACGCTTCTGAGCCTTGTGCTTCAACATCACTTTGTTTGTAATGAAAGCTAATGCCGCCATTCCACTCATTAAATTGACTATGCAAAATGTCTACGCGTAATTCGTTGGTTTCATTTTTAAATGTGGTACCAACTGAGCCATGTTCAATTTCTGCGTGCTCGTAATCTGTAAAGCCTGCACGTAGGTTGATCTTATTAAGCCATTTACTATCTAGGTTGTACTCACCTAATAATTGCACTTTTGTTTGCTCTAAATCGGCAAATACGCTTTCTTCTTCATCACTGTGCTCGTCTTCACCACCGTGAGAGTGACCCGGAATGCCGTATTGACGATTAAATTGCTCGATGGCTAAACCAATAAAGCCTTGATCGAATAAATAGCTGGCGCCAACAGTAAAGCCGTCAGACTCTTCGTTGCTGTTTTTTACAACATAATCACTATGGTGCTTTGCATGGTCATGATCGTCATGTGCTAATTCAGCAGCGACGGGTATTTCATAGTCATTCGCTTCTCGCCAAAATGCATCAGCATAAAAAGCAAACGAATCAGTGCCTGTGGTCGCATTAAAAGAAGCAACGGTTTGGTCATCAACCGAGTTGTGCTCTACATTCCATTCACCACGAGTTGTACTGTCGGTTGGTACGCGGTTATCTACCACATTGACTACCCCGCCAATTGCACCACTGCCGTAAAATAACGTTGCAGGGCCGCGTAATACCTCTATTTGTTGTGCAGTTGACGCCTCTGAAGCAACTGAATGATCTGGACCCACTCTTGACACATCACTCACATCAAGGCCATTTTGAGTGATCAGAACTCGAGGTCCACTTAAGCCACGAATAATTGGGGTGCTGGCGACTTTGGCGTGAAAATTAGTATTAACACCTGGCAGTCTTTCCAAGCTGTCACCGAGTGTTGCGGCTTTTTCGCGTCTTAATTTTTCACCTGATAAAACACTTACCGGAGAGGCTGATTCCATTGCTGACATATGAATTGGGGTTGCTTCAATGTCAATAACTTCAATTGGTGAGCGCTCTAAATTAAAAGCAACCGATTGGCTATCACTGGTATTGAGGGTGATATCGCGATGAAGATGGGCATAACCTGGGGCAACAACGTGAAGTTCTTTTAAACCGCCTTTTAAACCCGTTATTACAAATTTGCCGTTTGCATCCGTTGTAACTTTTATGTCTGAGCCTTCAACTTCTACTGTTGCGTTGGCAACAACGTTACCTTGCTTGTTTAGCACAATACCTTCAATGGATTTTGCAAGCACACTTGCGGGTAATAAAGCTGCTATCAACACAGCTAATTGAGATTTTCGTTTCATTTTTGCCTCTTACGATATGTTATAATGTATCAATTGTGCTTTAAATGTTATAATGTAGCAAGTGTAATTAACGGTTGTGGTTTAAAGGCTTATTTAAAAGTGAAATTTTTTGCAGGTATTTATTAATGGAGGAAAAAATGAAATCTAGTCAAAGTGTAATGGATCGCCTAGCGATAGGGCTTTCGTTAATATGCACCGTGCATTGTTTTGCAACACCCGTTATTTTGGTGCTTTTACCAAGTTTGGCAGCACTGCAGTTAGATAATGAGCAATTTCATATATGGATATTAATGGCGGTGTTGCCCACAAGTTTACTTGCGTTAAGTCTAGGCTGTAAAAAACATAAACAGTTTAGTTATATGGTTTTTGGGATTGTGGGTTTATGTTTAATGTTACTTGCTATTTTTATAGAGCATGAAGGTGCAGAAAAGGCGCTAACTTTAACTGGCTCAACGTTTATAGCCATAGCGCATTGGTTTAACTACCGCCAGTGTCTTAAAAAAGAAGATGGGGATTGCCCGTGCTCTGGTGATACATCGGAGCAGGTTACATAAAAAAGACGCCTTCGCGTCTTTTTTATGCATTTTATACCTTGCCTTAGGTGTGTTATTAGGTTTTTATATACGGCTCAAAACCGAACGTCTAATAACTTTTTTGTTGGGCGTAAAATGCCGCATATGGATCATGTGTATTTAGTTAACTGGCTAAATGTTGCGTATTCATACTCAAACAAGCTACGTAGGATACGTAATGTCAGAAAAGCCACCTTTCCCGTCAGTACCTCAATCGATAAGTAAGCGCCGCCGTAATATATCAATACTGCTATTAATAGGCGCTAGCTCATTACTTATACGTACGCTAATGTCTTATAACTTTGATAGAACCGCATTATTATATGTTGGCATACCATTTTTTGTCTCAATCGCTTTACTGTACATAATTAAAAAGCCTGAACAACCCACCTTAAACCGATATTACGGAAATTTAGTTTTGTGGTCGCTTATTGTGATGCTTGGCACGTCTGTTGTTTTATTTGAGGGCTTTGTTTGTGTAATTATGTTTATGCCAATCTACTTTGGCATATTGTTGCTTATGTATTTATTTCAGCTACTAACCTGTTATTTACGAAGTAAAAAGAAGGGCACACATTATGCCCATATATTACCGGCTGTTATTTTTTTAAGTGCATTTGAAGGAGTAGTGCCAAGTGCCAGTTTTGAACGAGAGTATTCGATAACTAAAGAGTTGGTTATAAATGCGACCCCTGAAGAAATCCAACAAAAACTTATCAAACCTATGCAGTTAGATATTGAGCGTAATTGGCTGTTAAGTTTATTCCCTATGCCAAGCAATATAGAAGCGGGTACTTTATCCGCTGGTGATGTGCATCATATTGATTTTACTTATCATCGTTGGTTTGTAACAAACACACACAAAGGGCATATGAAACTAGAGTTAACCCAAGTCGAAAACGATTATATTCGCACTACATTTTTAGAAGATACGAGCTACATAGGTAACTATTTAAAACTAAAAGGAACCGAAATCCGCTTTATTAAAACTAAAAATGGAAATACTAAAGTAGCGCTGACTATTTATTATCATCGATTTTTAGATCCCGCTTGGTATTTTGGTCCAATTCAAGAATACGCTATTGGGCAAACGGCAGATATGCTTTTGAATGAGCTATTTGTTCCAGAAACAGCTTAGGATGGCTATGTACACAAATGAGAGGGTCTTAACAAATAAACAAAGCTGCGCCAAAGCTGGGCATGTTGTTTTATCCCCAGTAAAAGTGTTGTGGGTAGGTGGGATGATATTAATTGCCATTATAGGTGGCTGGTATACGTTTTCACTTACAGTTTTATTTGTTTTTATTATAACGACTAGTGTTATTTTATGCTTTGGGCACTCTCTTGGGATGCATCGTAGACTGATACATAAAAGCTACCAATGCCCCGCGTGGCTTGAATACCTTTTTGTTCATTTAGGTGTAATAGTTGGTTTAGCTGGGCCTGTAGGCATGATTAAAACCCATGATATGCGCGATTGGGCACAGCGACAGCAGTATTGCCACGACTACTTTGGGCATCAGCAGCCTATGTGGAAAGATTTTTTCTGGCAAATTTTTTGCGATATTAAGCTTACTTACCCACCGACTTTTAATATTGAAACATGTGTTACACAAAACAATGCTTATAGATGTATGGAGAAGACATGGATGCTGCAACAGCTACCTTTGGCACTATTGCTATTTTGGTTGGGAGGCATGCCTTGGGTTGTATGGGGAATATGCGTGAGAGTCAGTATTTCTATTATAGGTCACTGGCTGATTGGGTATTTTGCACATAACCATGGACAAAGAAATTGGCATGTAAATCATGCGCATATACAAGGTTATAACGTCCCCTTTGCAGCGCTGCTAACAATGGGAGAAAGTTATCATAATAACCACCATGCATTTCCTGGTTCGGCTAACTTTGCTTTAGAAAAAGGCCAGTTAGATGTTGGCTGGCTAGTACTTAAAAAAATGGAGACACTAGGCTTGGTTTGGGATTTAGTATTACCAAAGCACCTCCCCAAGCGCGATGAATTACAAAGGATAAATCTTTAGTATGAAAATGAATTTACTACCAAAGTGGTTGTTATTTTTTTGCGCAGTTATTTGCTTTAAATTAAGTGCCAATACGCCATACGAAATCCCCAGAAGTAATGTTTTAGAGCTTACTGAGCCTTCAACTAAGCGTGTTTATTCTATTTATATTCAGCTTCCAACATCATATACAAAACAGCCTGATAAAACGTATCCGGTTATTTATGTAACCGATGCGCCGTATACGTTTCCTATAGTGGCAGGAGCAACACGGTTCCCTATGAATAGCGGCAAAATGCAGCAGGCTATTATTGTGGCTATTGGTTATGAAAAAGGCTCTGTTGGCTCTAATAGTCGAATTAGAGATTACACGCCTACCTTTGCAAAAGATTGGAAAAAGCAAACGGGTAATGCCAAAGGGCATGCTGAATTTTTACAAAGTACAGTGTTTCCCTTTATCGAAAAAAACTATCGGGCCAGTAACTTACAAAGAACCTACATAGGTAACTCGCTAGGCGGCTTATTGGGTGCAACTATTTTACTTTTAACGCCTGATTTATTTAGTAACTATATTATTGGCAGCCCATCGGTTTGGTTTGATAATAATGCACTATTAGCGTTAAAAGCGCATAAGCCCAAATTGCCTATAAAGGTGTATATATCTGTTGGTACAAGGGAAATACCAGCTTTCGGCGAAGGGCAAAATATGGTTGAAGGTGCAGCGCAGCTGGTGCAAAAAATTAACGCACTTAAAAGTGACAATATAGAATTAAAAAGTGTGGTTATTGAAGGGGCTAGTCATGCAACCGCATTTCCAACAACAGCAATCCAAGGCCTAGATTGGGTGCTGGGTAAAGCGAAAAATAATACAATTAAATGATTCTTAACAAACATAAAAAAAGCGACTACCCAATGTGGTGTCGCTTTTTTAGTAAATAACCTGAACTCTGGTTAAGAGATTTACTAACATATTGAACCATAATGATATTTAAATTTATTTTTCTCTAGCTAGAGATTCTCAGTGAAAACAAGGCGAATTTACGCGTCAATAGCTAGCCTAT
>NZ_JACJEM010000082.1:0-13176 GCF_014164085.1 Pseudoalteromonas sp. SG45-5
TATCTCGAGCAGCTATTTTCAGCGCTAACTACGTTGAATTTACTTGCAATAGGCCAGCTATTGACGCGTAAGTTCGCCTTGTTTTCACTGAAAATCTCTGGCTAGAGAAAAATAAATTTAAATATTATTATGATTCAATATATTAGTAAATATCTTAACCAGAGTTCAGGTTATGTATAAATCACTCATCCTCACGATAAAAATATTTCGTTTTCTTTTATCTCAAATTCGATTAAAAATCAACTTACCAACAGAACTGTTCTGGATTGGGCACTATTGTCTTACGCTTAACGAGAGAAAGCGTATTGCGATCGTCATACCATTTTTTAGGAATAAACGAATGAACAAAGCATTACTAGCATTAATCGTAGCGCCTTTATTTGCAGTATCTGCAACTTACGCAGTGGCAGACGACACCCCAACAGCTTCAGCCGAAATGATAAAAGAATACACAGAAATGTGCGTTAACTGGGCTAAAGATGACGACGTAAGCAATACAGAACTTAACGCCTACGTATTAAAATGTGTAAATGATGAACTTGAATCTGAAGGCTACAAAAAAGTATCGTCTGTAAAAATTTAATAATATTCATACCAATCTGCTTATATACGTGGTCTATTTAACGATAAGAAAATCGCGCTAGAACTAGGCAAAAATTTTTGTATCTAGTTGTTCTAAATAAAAAATTTTTAACAACGTTATAGAGTGATTTAATTCGATAAATTGTTCAAATATTTATGCAGGTTGGTATTATATGTACGGCTAACAAAGCCATTGCGAAGTACATATAAATAGATAAAAAAAACCGGAATCGACACAAGCTGTGCGTTCCGGTTTTTTTATAGCTTTTTAAAACCTATAAAAAGTCATGAATAAGCGATAACGTGCTTATTCATCTTCTTTTTTAGCTTTCGCTTTAACCTTTGCTTTAGCAGGGGCTTTTTTAGCAGCTGGCTTCTTTTTTGGTGCTGCTTTTTTCTTTGCTTCTTCTACCCATTTACCCGCTTCATAATGTGCAGTCCAGCCAGTTGCTTTACCGTCAACTTCAGTCATTACATATTGGGACTTATTTTTACGGCTATAACGAACAACCGCTAAGTTGCCATCAGGATCCTGTGCTGGTGCATCGGCTAAATAATAAAATTTAGGTGAAATACGGTCTCTAAAGCGCTTTAATTCCTCAACCTTTGGTGCACGCGTTTCACGTGACTTAGGAAAAGTATTGGCCGCTAAAAATATACCTGCTGCGCCATCACGTAATACAAAATACGCTTCAGACTTTTCACATTCAAGCTCTTTTATATGTACAGGGTCTTCTTTTGGCGGCGCTGCTTCACCACTTTTCAGTAGTTTACGCGTATTTTTACACTCTTCATTATTACAACCAAAGTACTTACCAAAACGACCAGATTTTAGCTCCATGTCAGCACCACATTTATCGCATTCGATAATTGGACCGTCATAGCCTTTAATTTTAAAGGTGCCTTCTTCAACAACGTGGCCTTTACAAGCTGGGTTATTACCACAAACATGTAATTTACGTGTTTCATCGATTAAGTACGAGTCCATTGCTGTCTCGCAAATTGGACAACGCTTCATCTGCATTAATGTTTCGGTTTCAACATCTTCAACATCTGCTGCTACGGCTTCATCACCTGACACTAAGTTCATTGTTGTAGTACAACGCTCTTTAGGCGGTAGACTATAACCCGTACAACCTAAAAATACGCCTGTTGATGCCGTACGTATACCCATTTTGCGGCTACATGTTGGGCATTCAATATCCGTTTCAACCATTTCATTGAGGCGCATACCGCCTTGCTCTGGTTCATCTTTTGCGACTGTTAATTGCGTTGAGAAATCAGCATAAAATTTATCAAGTACTTCGGTCCAAACGCGCTCGCCTTCTGCGATATCATCTAGTCGACCTTCCATTTTAGCGGTAAAGTCAAAATTCATTAAATCTGTGAAGTTTTCAACTAGACGATCGGTAACAATTTCACCCATTTTCTCAGCGAAGAAACGACGATTTTCGACGCGCACATAACCACGGTCTTGAATCGTTGAAATAATAGATGCATACGTAGAAGGACGACCAATACCACGTTTTTCAAGCTCTTTTACTAAACTCGCTTCACTAAAACGCGCAGGTGGTTTTGTAAAATGCTGTTTAGGATCAAGTTCAACAAGGGTCAGGGTTTCGCCTAGTGTAACGGGTGGTAATGACTGATCTTCTTCGTTCTTTTTACGAATTGCAGGTTGAACTTTAGTCCAACCATCAAAGCGTAATACACGACCCTTTGCTTTAAGCTGAAAATCGTTTGCTGCAACGGTCAAAGTAGTTAAATCGTACTCTGCTGGTACCATTTGACATGCAACAAATTGACGCCAAATAAGCTCATAAAGCTTTTTAGCATCGGCATCTACGCCTTCAATATGGCCAGAAAGTACGGCTACACTCGATGGGCGAATAGCTTCATGCGCCTCTTGTGCGTTGCCTTTTGAGCTGTAATTAATTGGATCTTTTGGTAAGTATTTTTCACCAAATTGTTCTGTTACATATTCACGGCACATTGCAACTGCATCTTTTGATAGATTAGTTGAATCGGTACGCATATACGTAATATAACCGCCTTCGTACAAGCGCTGTGCTAGCATCATGGTTTTCTTAACACCATAACCTAAGCGTGTGCTCGCCGCTTGTTGCATTGTTGAAGTGATCAGAGGCGCACTTGGGCGGCTCTTACTTGGTTTTTCTTCAATATTAACAACTTTGTATTCGGCATTCTCAAGGCTTTTAACCGCTGCGCTAGCCTGAGCTTCATTTACTGGCTTAAATGGCTTGTCAGCTTGTTTAGTTACTTCTAAACGCAACTCAGACTCACTATTTTTAACATCAGCATGAATATCCCAGAATTCTTCTGGGATAAACGCTTTAATTTCACGTTCGCGCTCAACCAATAAACGCACTGCAACTGACTGAACTCGACCTGCTGAAAGTCCACGAGCAACCTTTGCCCACAGTAACGGTGACACCATAAAGCCAACCACACGATCTAAAAAACGACGCGTTTGTTGCGCATAAACCATATCGGTATTTAGCTCGCCCGGTGTCTCAAATGCTTGCTGAATCGCATTTTTTGTAATTTCGTTGAAAACTACACGCTTATACTTTGCAGGCTCTCCGCCAATGATTTCTTGAAGGTGCCAAGCAATTGCTTCCCCTTCTCTATCCAAATCCGTTGCGAGATATATTTGGTCTGCATTTTCTGCCAGCTTTTGTAATTCTTGAACAACTTTTTCTTTACCAGGCAGTATTTCGTAATGCGGCTCCCAGCCTTGATCAGGGTCAATCCCCATTCTCGCGACTAAATTAGTATAATCTCGTTGCTTTTTATACGCTGCTTTTTCTTCTGGTTCCATTTTACGAACTTCAGCAGGCGTTTTAGTTGCCGGCACTTTATTTTTGCTCGAACCTGAAGTAGGTAAATCTCGTACGTGTCCAATACTAGACTTTACGATGAAATCGTTACCTAAATATTTATTAATTGTTTTAGCCTTAGCAGGTGACTCTACAATTACTAGCGATTTGCCCATAGTTGCCTATTTCTAACCAAATATTAAAAATGTGTTTACCGCTATAAGCGGCGCGAATATTTATAGGTATATCTACAAACACTAGTTGTTACAAGCTTTTAATACAAACTTTTCAGTATTTACTGAATAAACAAACAATTTCTGTTGTTAATTTAAACAAACAGGTGTTTTTATGATAATTGCTGTGGAATATATAGAACACAAACAAAAATGCCAACCTTTCGGTTGGCATTTTTACAAATAAAGCAATTATAAACCTTTAACCATCGTCTCTAATAGTCAGTGTCGATGGTGTTTGCACACCTTTAGGCGTTTCAAATGAAACCGTTAATAAGCCCGTAATTGCATCATTTGGATCTGTTTCTCGACTAATAGTAAGCTGCTCTGAGTGTGCTTTAGTCGAATCACTTTCAAGCATAGTTAGACTGCCACGACCATCGTATTTACCATTTTTTGTCGATATTGATACCGTAGTTCCTGAGGGAATAGGGTTATTATATCTATCTGAATAGTAAATGCTAAACGATAAACTCGCTAATTGATTAGTTGCACTGCCTGAACTTAAGTCAATTAAATTAACATCACAAAATTGATTATTGTCTGATTTTTCAAGCTGCAGGACTACAATCCCACTATTTGTACCATTTGCAGCAACTTCTGAATAAATACTCTCACAATTATCAATTTTACTTGTAAGCAACGGGTTTGGTAATTGCTGTTTAATGTGATCTTTAGCAACTACAAAACGACTATAAACAGTACTGCCCGATAATATAATTTGAAATGATTCACGCACATCGAGTAAATCTTTTGTACATAGGCTTGCAAAGGTTGCATTAGCAGGTGGATTAGTTGCCGCTTCTGTACATAATAGGCCATTGTACTTACCATCAGCTAAAGTATGCATACCATTTGAGTCAATATCAAAGCTCTCTTCAAAATGACCGCCATTCGTCTTTTTAGGGCTACATGGATCATTTGTATCACCCTCTTTACAAAACTCGGCTGCTTTTTTTACAGTTGCTGTGACCGGGTCATAAATACCCGCTAATCCGTCGTATATCCCATTTTCATTATGATCGACAAACGCTTCAGGTAAATCGTAGCCACTGTAGTACTCATTGGTATCGAAACGGCCATTACCATTAATATCAATAAATGATTCTTGCCCTTTCGCTGTCGCAACAACGGTTACACGCCCACCTAAAGGAACTCCATTGTTAACATCGTCTGCTGCGTTAGTGATCCCATTCATACAAGGCGCAGCTGCATTGAAATACAGATCACAATTAATAGTATTTGTTTTAGGATTTATAGAACTGATTTGATTTCCCCATTTAGCCTCTGTAAATGGTTTCGGATTTTGGTTGCGCCATTGTGCCGTGCATGCACCATCCACTGTATTACATTCCAGTTGTGGATTAAAAGTAGTTCCATCTAGTGTGCCAACGGCACCGCCTTCAGTGGTTAGATAAACAGTGGTACCGTCGGGTACTGGATTGTTAAAGTGATCGGCTAGAAAAATTGAGATTTCATTAGTGTCACCAATATAATCAAGTGCTTCAATATTAATACTCGTTGCACCTGCGGTAAAACTATTCCCATCAGGAAGACCTGAACTAATTGAGACTAAATCAGAGACAGTTACAACTTGTTCATCAAGTGAAACTAAAGAAAGCTCCCCAATAGGACACGAAACACTATCATTTCTTTGTGACGCATCTTTTTTACACTCTAAGTAAACGTCTTGCCAACAAGTCACATCATTATTTTGATTTGCTGGAATTTGACTCTGAGGGATATAACAAGCCTGTACTCGCACTGCCATAGGGACAAATCCTGAGTTTACTTGCACGCGGGCCAAACCTTGTGCATCAGTAAATACACTATTATGCGATAGGCTTATACCACCATTTGTTGAACTTAAACGAAAATCCATTCTATTACTGACAACCGGTTTTCCGATTCTGTCTTTTAATTTAAACGTGATTTCAGATGTTTCAGAGCGCGATTGTCCGCCAGTCCCTTTAAGTGCAATTACATTTTGTGTTGCACTCATAAATTCAATGGACTCAACCTCAGCAATTGATACCGGAATGTTAACCGATTTAACGACAGGTGTGCCACCGGTAAGCACGGTTGCAGTCACGGTGTCGCCGAGTGAGGCGCTACAACCATTGGTACGATAAGTGGCCGTTGCAATTCCACTGATGCTTTTTGCGTTTGCATCCAAAATTGACAAACCCGCTTGGGTACAACTAGAACTAAATTGCACATCAAGTGTTGATACTACTCGCTGTCCATTGCTATCTAATATTTCAACGCTAATAACGGTTGTCGCACCAGCGGCTAATGGCTGGTATTCATTTGCTATAGGGTTACCATTGGCATCTAATTTGTTAAATAAACCATTACTAATATTAACTTGCAGCTCAGCAGTCGAGATTTCAAATGCTTTTTGACTCGATGTTGATTTTGATGTTGCTGTAATTTCACCGGCGCCACTGTTCGCACCAGGTTGTAATTTCAAAATTGCAAAGCCAAAATTGTCTGTTAGTGCTTTACCAGAGACAGGTAACAAACTTCCCAAATCAGTCGTAATATCACTGATCACACCAACAAAACCATCACCCGAGCTCGTATCGGTTACTTTAACTAACACATCAATCAGTTCATCTGACGAAAATTGATTAACCGATTTACAGCCAGAAGCAACATAGCTTTGCTCGAGCGATACTGTGTTTCTATCGCTGTCCCAACCGTCATTACATCCTTGTAATAGCTTAATATCTACTGCAACTACGGCCGCTTCACTTGACGCATCATCACCACTGGATATAAAGCCCAGCGTTTTTGTAATGGTTTGATCATCAGTTACATACGTTGCGACCACTTCGCCCGCACCTTTAAAATTACCGCTGCTTAAGCTCACAGTTGCTTCACCTTGATTATTGGTAAGCGCCGTGCCAAGTTCTGGGGTTATTTTCCCTGTGAATTTTGTGGTGAACGTAATGAGTTTGTCAGTAAGTGCTACAGCGTTATTTGTGAGTGTTGCTGTCACAACGCCTTTGTTATCTTTACTCACAGGGTTCGAATCAGAAAATGCAGCCCCTGTTTGATCTAAAATAGTCAGCTGTAAAGCAAGTGAGCTGCTCGTATCTGTGCCGTCGGTGCCACCACCAACCGTGCCACTTTTTTCAAGTGTTCCGCCGCCGCCACAAGCCATAAGAAAAAAGCTAAGTAATGTAATACTGAGCAGTCGCGTTAAAGGCATTTACCTCTCCCTAGTGTAGTTAATATTTGCTAAACGTCATTTACCTAATATTAACCTATAAGTTAGTTTAAAATCTCCGTTTTTTATTACTTTTTTATATAAAATAATTTTCAATAAATACTAATTTTTTCTGTATAAATATTTATAGACTGGTAGTCTATGGCAAAATTTATTTAAAGTAGATTAGGGTATATGTCAAAAATCCGTTCAATGAGTTTAACCACCCGCATCATGATAGGCATGGGCCTCGGCGTTATAGTAGGCTTTATATTTCAGGCTATTTTAGCTGGTGAAGACGATTATCTAATCCCACTTGGATTATTCTCTTTGCCAATTAAAGCCTTTTTTGTAGATGGTATTTTTCACGTAGGTGGACAAATATTCATTGCCAGCTTAAAAATGTTGGTTGTTCCCTTGGTCTTTGTTTCACTAGTGTGTGGAACCTGTAGCCTTAGCGATCCAAAAAAGTTAGGTCGTTTAGGCGGTAAATCAATTAGCCTTTATTTATTAACCACTGCAATTGCTATAACCGTTGCTATATCACTGGCATTGTTATTTAATCCAGGTGAAGGGATCAGCCTTCCCTCTCAAGCAAGCTATGATGCAAAAGAAGCTCCTACACTTGCAAGAGTTATCATTGACATGTTCCCAACGAATCCATTTGAAGCAATGGCTAAAGGTAATATGTTACAGGTAATTGTGTTTGCTTTATTATTTGGTATTGCTATGGCGTTAAGCGGCCAAGCTGGTAAACGAGTAACGGCCGTATTTGAAGATTTAAACACTGTAATCTTAAAATTAGTCACATTATTAATGAACATTGCACCTTACGGTGTATTTTTCTTAATGGCTAAGCTTTTTACTACTATAGAATTGGATCTAATTGTAAGCTTAGCAAAATACTTTTTTGTTGTTGTTTTAGCCCTACTGTTACATGCATTTGTAAATTACACGCTTTTACTAAAACTTCTCACAGGACTAAGCCCTGCTATTTTCTTGGCAAAAATGAAACATACGTGCTTATTTGCGTTTAGTACATCAAGCTCTAGTGCAACCATGCCTATTACACTTGAAACCGCCACTAAAAAGCTAGGCGCTAGCAATTCTGTCGCCTCTTTCACTATTCCTTTAGGTGCTACCATTAACATGGACGGCACCGCTATTATGCAAGGTGTTGCAACCGTATTTATTGCGCAAGTATTTAGTGTTGATTTAACTATTTCTGATTATTTAATGGTTATTCTAACAGCTACGCTTGCTTCTGTAGGCACTGCAGGTGTGCCTGGTGTTGGTTTAATTATGCTCGCAATGGTGCTTAACCAAGTTGGTTTACCGGTTGAAGGTATCGCTATTATAATTGGTGTAGATAGATTGCTTGACATGACCCGTACTGCGGTAAATGTAACGGGCGATTGTATGGTGACTTGTGTTGTGGCTAAATCTGAAGGAGAGTTGGATGAGAGTATTTTCAATGACCCTAATGCCGCAAAAGATTTAGAAGATTACCATAAATCAATTGACTAACTAATTAGTCAATTGATTTAAAAAAAACCTTGATGTGATAAATCAAGGTTTTTTTTCGTTCATAATATAAGTTTAAGGGTTAATTGACTTAAACTTTGAGAGCAGGTTTACCCCCACTTTATTTATTCCACTACTTAAACCAAGTGCTAACTTATCACTCAGCCCTTTTTTAACTTTGTATTTAATTTTATATATTTGGCGTTCATGTTGCTGATCTAATAAGGCATCGTCGCTTGTTTTTATTACGTCGACCAAGCCTTTTTCAATGGCCTGAGTTGCAAACCAATGCTCACCAGTAGCGACTAAACTCATGTCTAAACTAGGACGTTGCGTACTCACAAATGTTTTGAATAAGTCATGTGTTTGCTCAATTTCTTCACGAAATTTTTCACGGGCTTTATCCGTATTCTCACCAAATAATGTCAATGTGCGTTTAAATTCACCTGCGGTTATTTGTTCAAATTCCACGTCATTTTTCTTTAATATTTTATTAAAGTTAGGAATTTGTGCAATAACACCGATTGAGCCAACAATGGCAAACGGAGCTGCGAGTATTTCATCTGCAACACATGCCATCATGTAACCACCACTAGCAGCCACTTTATCAATTGAAACACTCAAAGGAATGCCCGCATTCTTAATACGTTGTAATTGAGAAGCAGCAAGGCCATAGCCATGCACTACGCCACCACCACTTTCTAAACGAATAAGAACTTTGTCTTTACTAGGCTCAGCAATAGAAATAATTGCAGTTATTTCTTCTCTTAAGCTTTCCACTTCGTGAGCATCCATACTTCCTACAAAATCAATAACATATAAACGAGGTTTAGGCTCTTCTTTATCGGCTAATTTACTTTGTGATTTTAGCTGCTTGTGGTGTGCCTTAAGTTCTTTTTTACCAAGCGTATTTTGTAAAAAACTTTCTTTGAGTTCGACTAATTGCTCTGATATATCATCTATTTGTATCTCACCTTTTTTAGCTTTCGGCTTAACAGCAGCACCTACTATCAACATTAAAATAATCGCGATAGCAATAACAAAAGTAACTGTTTTAGCAAAAAACAAACCGTATTCGTATAAAAATTCCAACTGGTTTCTCCATTAATAAATTTCAGCTAATTTAGCATGCTTTAAGACAAAAAAAAGCCACTTTGCAGTGGCTTTGAAAGGTTAATTTTTTTGCTGGTTATTAATCATTCACAACATCGCTGTTTGTTACTACCAACATACGACCGCGAGCGGCGAGGTAGGTTGCAACTTGTAGCTGCATCTCGGCATTAGCCGCTGCACTTCCTTGAGCATCAGCACCGGCTTCTTCATTTGGTGCTGGTGTAAGAATTGAACCGTGGTGCCCTTTGGTAAACTTAACTAAATAGCTAGAAGGCGTTGCACTTAGCGCTTGCGATGTACTTACCGTTTCTAAGCCCATAAAGTTTGCTAGCGGAAGGCTGCCTGCAATTGGGTTAATCGTTGTGGTAGGCGGAATAACTTGATCCGCTTTATTATTAACACCATCACCCACAACAACATTCATATAAATCGGTGTTTCGAGTGTTTTTACAGCTGCAGCATAATTAGTCGGATCACCACTATCGAGCGTTGTTTGTGCTGCAAAAGCAAATTTAGTCATCACACCTTGAATATTTGCAAGCTTACTTGTTTCTCCTGCGACGGTAAGCGCAGTAACATATTCTTTAAAAGCACATGAAGTAAAGGCTCTACTATAATCTGCTACTCCACAGTTAGAGATAGCTGGACCTTGTGTAAATGCGCCAAATTCAGCAGACTCCGTAGTGCCTGAAGATAAAAGAACAGAGCCTTGTACAAATGGGCCAAATGCGCCCGATTCTAGTAAGAAACTAGCAACGCCACCGCCGCCGCTTGCTAATGCAACAGTATTAACCTTGAACAGTGGGTCAATCGATTCAGCCATTGGGCTGTTAGCTTGAGCAATAAATGCCGGCGCAACAATAGACCCTAGTGAATGCCCGATGTAGGTAACATCTTTACTATTGATAGTCGCATCGTTGATAAAGTTCAAGCCCAGACGCAAACCTAATAAATCGGCAGCTGATTGACGTAAGCTATCACGTGCAACAAGCAATGAGCTTAAGTTCATGTAACTCAGTACTGAGTCTGTTGTCGCATTAAAGTCATCTTTTCCATCGCCATCAACATCAATACCACGCTCACCATGTCGAGGGTGGTCAATAGCGACCGTTGCAAACCCCTGAATTGAAAGCTGAGCAGTTAACGCCAGCATGCTTTCTTTTTGCGTAGTGATACCATGTTGCATAATAACAACAGGCCAACCATTTTCAGGCATTTCGATAGCAGGTAGCTGTAGTTGTGCACGTACACCATTAATTATAGGTAAAATAGGCTTAGTTACTTGCACTGGCACATTGGCCATGCTTTGCATTTTTGGAATGGTATTATATTTGGTTAAATGACGCGTGCTATCTAGACCTAAATCACGCAGTTTGCCACCACTTAATGCGGCACATGTGCCATCATTCACGCTAATTGGTTCGGCTGGGAAAGCATCACCTGCCTGTGCTTTATACCCGGATACTACGACTGCGTTGTCACACATACCTTGCCAATATGTATCGTTTAAATCGCTGATCGCTGAGCCTGTTGGAGTCCCTAAGTACATAGGTAACATGATGCTACCTTTTTGGTATTGAACACCTGAAAAAGCAGTAGAAACCTCTACTCCTTGGTTTTTGAATACATCTTGAACATTTACCATTGGTTGAGCTGGTACTTGTATAGCAGGTGTTGGCATGCTTGGTTGTTGTAGACTTACCGCTAGCAGTTGCTTGATTGTACCAAGTACTGGTCCCGCTGATTGCATTGTCATTGCAGCAGAAAAAATAATCTCATCTTTAGTAATATTACCTGAGCTCACCACTACATTTTCGTAACTATTTACTGCACCTTGCAACGCAAGTTGTGCGGCGGTAACGAGTGGCACTTCTTGTTTGACTAACCCATAAGTAGAAGATGGCTCTATTGAGCGCCCTAATGAATCTTTTAGTTCAGTCGTTAGTACATTGATATATGAGCTTCCCGCTTTAAATGGTTTTAAAGGGATAATCGCTACCGCATCACCCGATGCTTTCGTGATGAAGTCAACACCAAAGGTGAGTTCACCAACGAGTTTACATGCCGTTCCTGCTGGGGCTTGACCACATTCCTCATCGGTTAAACTTGCACCCATAATCACTTCAAAAATACGAACTGAGCCTGGTGTACCCGCTGATGCTTCGTCTAAGCTTATTGAAGATGGAAACGTTAAATCTATCTTAAAAGGAACTTGCGTAGACCAGCCATCGAGTGCACCTATTGCAAATTGTGGATTTGCATATTCTGCACGAGTGATAGACACACCCGCTGAGTTAAGCTCATCTGGGATATTAAGGGTTCCATCTCGGGTACCACTCATTAATAAATCATTTGGTACAGAAATAACTCCCTTTGCAGGATCAAACTTTACCGTAGCTGTAGGAATAACAGGGGCTGTATCATTTTTAACATCTTTTAGCGTTTCTCCACCGCCACAACCTGCTAATGCAGCTGTAACCGAGAGTGAAAGTAGCATTTTTTTCATATTATTGGCTCCGCACATATTTTATTTTTATAGTGTGTTTTATCAGTGTATTAGGTTAAAACAATGTAATCAGATTATTAATGAGACATTAGACCAGTTAAACTTAACGTAAAGTTTCTATTTTCGCCACCTAATTTTACAATAAATTCGATTACTTCACGTTTTGCTATGTTAAAATTAAAAAAATTATATAGATTGGTACTTTTATGCACACATATCAAGCAACTGAAAATGCACTTAAAGACAAAGTTATTTTGATCACAGGCGCCGGTGATGGCATTGGACGCGTCGCGGCAATTACCTATGCTAAATACGGCGCGACTGTTATTTTATTAGGGAAAACAACTAATAAACTTGAATGTGTTTACGATGAAATTGTTAATGCGGGTTATCCTAAACCAGCAATTGTGCCTATGGATTTAAAAGGTGCTACAAAACAAAACTACCGTGACCTTGCAGCAACGATTGAATCTCAATTTGGTCGCCTTGATGGGCTACTTAACAATGCAGGCATTTTAGGATCGCTCGGCCCACTTGAACATTTTTGTTCATCAACGTTTGAAAACATTATGAAAGTAAACGTGACTGCACAAGCGATGATCACTAAAGCCTTATTTCCTGTACTTCGTAAATCTGAAAGTGCATCAATAGTGTTTACATCATCTGGTGTTGGCCGTAAAGGCCGTGAGTTTTGGGGCCCTTATGCCATCTCAAAGTTTGCAGTGGAAGGTATGATGCAAACATGGGCGTGCGAAGTCGGTAAAACAAACATACGCGTAAACTGTATTAACCCAGGTGCTACGCGCACTTCTATGCGTGCTGCTGCATATCCAGGTGAAGATAGAGACGCGCTTGCTACACCAGAAGATTTAATGCCTACCTATTTATATCTAATGAGTAACGATTCTAGTGAAGTGAATGGCGAATCGTTAGATGCTCAGGTAAAAAAATAACTCAGCCTAAGACCTGTGTTATTTAAAAGCACATTAAAAAAGCCGCAATTAGCGGCTTTTTTGTGTTAAATAAATAACTAATTGATTATTTAACCTGAACTCTGGTTAAGAGATTTACTAACATATTGAATCATGGTGATATTTAAATTTATTTTCTCTAGCCAAAGATTTTCAGTGAAAACAAGGCGAATTTACGCGTCAATAGCTGGCC
>NZ_JACJEM010000083.1:0-12542 GCF_014164085.1 Pseudoalteromonas sp. SG45-5
CTAAAACAACCCATTTCTTTGTTGTAAATTTCGCAAAGGGAACAACCATTTACATCAATTTACGCCTAGAACTGAATTATTTTTTCGGCGTAAAATTTAGATCACATACTTAATGGAATTGGTATAACACTGATAAAAAGTTGTTTATTACAGGCACAAAAAATGCGAGCTAGGCTCGCATTTTTTATATTTAAACTGAACTCTGGTTAAGAGATTTATTATCCAGAGCTCAGGCTATTTAGTAATTAACTATGCAACAGTTACAATTTTCATTGTGTTCGTTGCGCCCACAGTTTCCATTGAGTCACCGTGAGTAATAATTACTGTATCGCCAGAGTGCAAAGACCCTTGAGCAACTAAAGTATCAAGTGCTGCTTTTACCATGCCGTCTTTTTCAGCTTTTGTAGAATCAAAAAATACTGGATAAACACCACGATAAAGTGCGGTCTGGCCTAAAGTACTAGCATGACGTGAAAGCGAGTAGATTGGTAAACCAGAGCTAATACGCGACATAAGTTTAGCGGTGCTACCAGATTCAGTCAGTGTAATGATTGCTTTAACAGAATCTAAGTGATTTGCAGCATACATAGCAGAAAGGGCAATTGATTCTGCATTGCTAGAAAAACGACTATCTAAACGATGTTTAGAAACGTGTGTTTCTTTTTGAGATTCAGCACCTAAACAAACACGTGCCATTGTGGCAACTGTTTCTTCAGGGTAATCACCAGCCGCTGTTTCAGCAGAAAGCATTACAGCATCTGTTCCGTCAAGAACGGCGTTTGCAACATCCATAACTTCTGCACGTGTAGGCATAGGGTTATCGATCATCGATTCCATCATTTGCGTTGCTGTTATTACAGTACGATTTAATGAGCGAGCGCGACGAATAATTAGTTTTTGTTTACCCATAAGGGCAGCATCGCCAATTTCAACACCTAAGTCACCACGTGCAACCATTACTGCATCAGATGCTAAAATAATGTCATCAACCGCGTCTTGTGTTTCGACTGCTTCTGCGCGTTCAATTTTAGCAAGTAATTGTGCCTTTGAACCAGCCGCTTCAGCTAGAGAGCGAACGTAGCGCATATCATCGCCACTACGAGGGAATGAGACTGCAATATAATCGACGTCAATTTCAGCCGCTGTTATTAAATCTTCTTTATCTTTTTCAGTAAATGCAGGCGCTGTTAAGCCACCACCTAAACGGTTAATGCCTTTATTGTTAGATAAAACACCACCAACAGTCACGGTACAATGCACTAAGTGATCCGCTACATCATCAACGCTTAACTGAATAAGACCATCGTTTAAAAGTAGTAAATCGTTAGGGCTTACATCGTTTGGTAATTCTTTATAATCAATACCAACTGAATTAACATCGCCTTGACCTTTTTCCATTTTTGCATCAAGGGTAAATTTAGCACCTACTGCAAGTGTTACTTTACCTTCTTTAAATGTAGAAACGCGGATTTTAGGACCTTGAAGATCAGCAAGTATGGCAATATGCTTGCCTAATTTTTTCGCTATATCACGAACCGCTTGTGCACGGTCTTTATGATCTTGTGCAATACCGTGTGAGAAGTTTAATCGTACTACGTTGGCACCAGCGCGAATAATTTTTTCTAAATTGTTATCTCTATCGGTAGCAGGCCCAAGGGTAGCAACTATTTTCGTGCGTCTAAGCATCAAATTCTCCTGTGTGCTTAAGATGTAAGCGGGTTAACGGTTGTTTTTCTATTTAAAATATAAACACAAAAAGGTAAAAATATTTTTAGTTTTGGACAATATTAGTATTATTGTCACTATTTTATACAAAACTAATCTGTCATCATTATGACACCGGTGTCAGAATGCGTCAATGTTCTTAAATTTTAAATAGCTTCGCTTTTTGTCACCCTCAGAGGACTGATGTTTGATATAATTACAGAGCTTGTTTATCTATAATAAAAAAGCATGTGTATTATAACTAAGATTAGTCTTTTATGATTAAGCATTATAAATCACACGGTATTATTTACATCCACTAACCAAATAGTTGTTACCGAGGAGGACACTAAATGCAAGTTGCATTAGTCGGGTTAGGCGTTATGGGAAAAAATCTTGCTTTAAACTTGATTGAAAAAGGGATCACGCTAGTCGCTTATGACAAAAATCCGAATGCGGGTGAAGAGTTATTAAGTTGTGCTAAATCTCAGGGGATGGCCGATAGGCTCCACATTGTTTCTGATTTAAGAGACATGGTTCAGCGTTTAGAAGCACCTCGCTCTATCTTATTACTTGTTCCAGCGGGTGAGTTAGTTGATACGGTTTGTAATGAACTGGTAGATGCGGGCGTCGATTGTAACGATATGATAGTCGATTGTGGTAATAGCAACTACAAAGACGGCATTACACGTAAGCTTAAATACCAAAACAAATTTGAATTTGCCACAATGGGAATATCTGGTGGTGCCGAAGGCGCTCGTCATGGCCCTGCTATGATGGCAAGTGGCTCAGAAGGTGGTTGGGAACGCATCGAACCTTGGTTTGAAAAAGTGGCTGCAAGCTATAATGACGAGTCATGTTTTGCACGTGTTGGTCAATCAGCGAGTGGTCATTTTGTAAAAATGGTGCACAACGGTATTGAATACGCACTAATGCAATTAATTGCTGAGGTCTATCAATTACTTCGCCTAGGCACTAATCGTTCACCTAAAGAAGTTGCTGCCATTTTTGATCACTGGTCAAAAGGTCAACTAAATAGTTACTTACTTTCCATTTCTAGCCATATCTTATCTCTTGAAAACCAAAAAAACATGCCGCTTGCTGATTTAATTGATAACAAAGTTGGCGCAAAAGGCACAGGCCTTTGGACTGCACAAAATGCACTTGAATTGGGAATTGCAGTACCGTCTTTAGTTGCAGCTGTTCAAGCTCGTCATTTAACGAATGCATGTGATACAACGGCCGCGCAAGAGATGACCTACGCAGCTAAATCAACCAACACAGTTGATATTGATTTAGAAGAATTGAAAGATGCATTTACGCTTGCAAGTTTATTAGCTTATCGCCAAGGATTAGCACTTATAAAAGGGGCGTCGCGTACACATCAATGGAAAGTAGATTTATCTAAAACATTACAGACTTGGCGTGCAGGGTGTATTATTCGTGCTGACTACTTAGATAGTGTGGCGCAGGGCGTTGAATTTATCGATTCTTTAGATAAGGAAGCCGCTGCTCTTCGTAAAATTACCGGTCAAGCAATTATGTCAGGCTTAGCATTTCCAGTGCTAAGTTCAACACAAACTTACTTTGCAACGTTAACAACACCAAGTAATGGGCATTTAGTACAAGCCCAGCGTGATTACTTTGGTGAACACGGTATTAAAACCCACAGTGGTGAAACATGCCATTTAACAGATTTAGTCGAGATAGACGCTAAAGTTCGTTAATAGCTAACCTGAGCTTCTGGTTAACTAGTTGCTTTAAAAATAAAAAGGCACGCTTATATAGCGTGCCTTTTTGTTTTAGTATGGTGTTATCGGCTTAATTCGCCGCGCAGGTCGTCTTGCATTAAATGGCGAATAGTCTCAATTTCTAGTTTTTGACTAAACAAGTAATGCAACTTAGTCAAGCATGCTTCTAGTGTCATATCGTATCCACTAATAACACCAATATTTAATAGGGCATTACCTGTGGCATAACCGCCCATGTTTACATGACCTTTTAAGCATTGTGTTAAATTAACAATAACCATACCGCGTTTACTTGCTTCACTTAAGACGGATAAAAACTCAGGATCCTGAGGTGCATTGCCCACACCAAAGCTAAGTAAAACTAATGCTTTAATATTATCATTGACTAAGCTTTTAACTACGTCTCTGCTAATACCTGGATATAAGTAGAGCACACCAATAGGTTGAGGGGTAATGGGCGTAACTTGCAGCTCGTTTTCAACGTAAGGACTAAGTTGACCTTTAATGAGTTGAATACTAATACCAGAGAGGGCTAAAGGTTCAAGGTTAGGTGAGGCAAAAGCATTAAAACCATCTGCATGTGCTTTAGTTGCTCTATTCCCTCTAAATAACTGATTATTAAAAAATAAGCTAACTTCTGCTATTGGGTAATTTGCGGCTAAATACATTGCATTGAGTAAGTTAACTTGCCCGTCTGAGCGCAATTGTGAAAGCGGAATTTGCGAACCAGTAACAATAACTGGCTTAGTCAAGTTTTCGAACATGAACGAAAGTGCAGAAGCGGTATACGCCATCGTATCGGTACCATGAAGAACAACAAAACCATCGTATTCTTGATATTTACTTTTGATGTCATCAGCAATGAGTTGCCAATGAGCGGGCGACATATCTGATGAGTCGATAAGAGGGCAGTACTCGTGAATATCGAATAAAGGCATTTCATCACGATTAAATTCAGCATTATTAACGACTGTTTCGGTTAAAAAGCCTTCGGCAGGGATATATCCACGGCTCGATTTTTTCATTCCTATAGTACCGCCAGTGTAAGCGATATAAATGCGTTTGCGTTTCATAAAAAAAGCCCAGTAAAAAAACTGGGCTTATTATAACCTTAAGCTACTTTAAATACAGCAGCTAACGGCTGGGATGCATTTTTATTGTGCAATAGTGCATACCAAGCAGCGTGCGTATACGCCTTGCGGATCGTTGTAATCTTTAAGGTTTTCTACTTCTGAGCTTAGCTGACTTATAACACTTTGTAGGTTAGCTTGTGTGGCTAATACAGATGTCTTTTGTGTTTGTAGCCCTAACATTGACTTAACTGATGCATTGCCAAAAACATCTTGCATCATTTGTTGTTGCGGGCTTAAGTCTTGTTTTATCGTTTTAACTTCAAAGTGATTTAATTTTGCCAGTGCTGCAGCGGCGTCAATTGCATCTTGTTTATCACCCAGCTTGTCTATTAAACCTAATTTGAGTGCTTGAGATGCGATCCATACACGGCCTTGTGCAATTTTATCAACTTGCTCTGGGGTCATATTACGTGCATCAGCCACAACATTTAAAAAGCGACCGTACGCTTCTTCAACACTCATTTGAATTACTTGGCCCATTTTTTCGTTAAGAGGGCGGGTGATAGAAAAGCCAGCCATTTCGGTTGTTGCTACACCATCCGAATAAACACCAATTGTAGAAAGGGTTTTTTCAAATGTCATAAACGTACCAAATACCCCAATTGAGCCCGTAATCGTACTCGGCGCTGCCCAGATCTCGTTTGCGGCGGAGGCAATCCAATAACCGCCCGATGCAGCAACAGAGCTCATAGAAGCAATAACTGGTTTACCCGCTGCTTTAAGTGCAAGTACTTCAGCTCTAATTACTTCTGATGCAAACATGCTACCACCACCAGAGTCGATGCGAAGCACAACCGCTTTCACTTTATCATCAAGGCGTGCCTTACGAAGAAGGGCAGCAGTAGAGTCGCCACCAATTTCGCCAGCTCGGCGTTCACCGTCAACAATAGTGCCTCTCGCTACAACAACAGCCACTTTTTCAGTAATTGGGTTATCAAATACCATAGGTGGTTTAACTAAGCTTAAATAGTCACGAAATGAAACTTGCTTGAATGTTTTACCATCTTCGTCTTCACCAACTAAATCGATAAGCTGCTTGCGGACTTGTTGAGTGGTTTTTAATGAATCAACCCATTGGTGATCAATTGCATATTTTCCTGCATCGCCGTTTGCTGCTTGCATTTTAGCTAGATATACATCCATTGTTTCATCAAAATTTGACTCATCAAATGAGCGAGCTGCAGCAACATCTTGTTTGTATTGATTCCAAAGTGCCCCTAACCAAACACGATTAGCCTCTTTTGCAGCATCAGACATATCATTGCGAATAAATGGTTCAACGGCTGACTTAAACGTACCAACACGAAAAATATGCTGCGTTACTTCTAACTTTTCAAGTGCATCTTTAAAGTAAAGGGGATACATGGCGTAACCTTCAATGGCTACGCTTCCGTATGGATGCATGGTAACTTCGTTGGCATGTGACGCAATGTAGTATTGCGCTTGTGTGTAGTAATAACCTGATGCAATAACTTTTTTGCCTGTTTCTTTAAAGCGGTCAATAGCATTTGCAATTTGTTTAAGCTTATTTAAGTGCGCTTTAGGCATTTCTTGTAAATCAAGGAGTAATACCGTAATACGCTCGTCCTTAGCGGCTTCATTAATTACTTTTACTATGTCGTCTAGTAAAATCTCGCTCGGCGCTTCAGAGCCTGATGTTGCATCACTAATAGCGGCTTCAATTGGATCGACATAAGTTTTTTCTTCAACAATAGGGCCGTTAAGGTTGAGTCTAAGTACAGAGCCATCTTCAACAGTTATTTTATCTTCATCACTAGTAATACCCGCAATAAAAACAATTACAAGTAATAAAAACAGAATGTTAAGTACTAATCGACGAGAAAAATTGATCCCAGTCCAAATACCTTTGAATATTTTTGCTATCAAAATAGCTCCTTAAGTTGGTACAGCTAATACATTTACTCCATCTTATCTCAGAATAAAAATAAGTTTAACTGCTAAATCGTAACGAAGTGTTTATGAATATGTTCAAGTGCGCGTAATTGCGGCTTTTTTTATGTTTTAATATTATTTTTTAAACTAAATTAATGCGTATCAATGATTATTTAATACTATTACGAGATTAATAATTAAATACAGTCATATATTGCATATTACTTGCGATTAAAGCAGAATTAACTAATGTATACAGGTTAGACCAGTTAACGGGGCACAAGATGTTAGAACAACAATTACAATTAAAACACACGCAATTACGTAACCGCTTAGTAATGGGCTCAATGCATACAGGCCTTGAAGAAGGTTGGCATAACCGAAAACGCTTACGCGCATTTTATGAAGCACGCGCCAAGGGCGGCACCGCAATGTTAATTACAGGTGGATATAGCCCTAATTTACGCGGTAAGTTAACGCCTATTTCGTCATCATTTAATAGTTATTATGATGTATTTAAGCACCGTGCGTACACCGATGCAGTGCATAAACACGGCGGAAAAATTTGTTTGCAATTACTCCACGCTGGGCGTTATGCGTATCATCCATTTAACCAAGCGCCTAGTGCTATAAAAGCACCTATTAACCCTTATAAACCAAAAGCGATGTCATTAGGGTCTATTAAAAAAACAATTAAAGACTTTGCGCACTCTGCTTATATGGCAGAAAAGGCTGGATACGATGGCGTTGAAGTAATGGGCTCTGAAGGTTATTTAATTAACGAATTTATGGCGCCGCATACCAATAAGCGTACAGATGAGTTTGGTGGCAGTTTAGAAAATAGAATGCGTTTAGCATTGGAAATAGTAAAAGCGGTTAGGGCAAAAGTATCTGAACAATTTTTAATTATTTTTAGGTTGTCAGTTATTGATTTAATTCCAAACGGTTCAACACCTGAGGAAGTCATTACTCAAGCAACTGAGCTTGAAAAAGCAGGCGTTGATATTTTTAATACCGGTATTGGTTGGCATGAAGCACGTGTGCCTACGATTGCGAGTATGGTTCCGCCAGGTGCATTTAAAGAAGCATCAAAACGTTTAAAAGACGTGGTGAGTGTTCCTGTAATTGCTGTTAACAGAATTAATACGCCAGAGATTGCTAACGATATTTTAAATGCAGGCGAAGCCGATTTAATTTCAATGGCTCGGCCGTTACTTGCTGATCCTGAGTTTTTTAATAAATACGCGAATGAGCAATCTAAGCAAATTAATATTTGTATTGGCTGTAACCAAGGTTGTTTAGATCATGTATTTAAAAATAAGCGTGCTACCTGTTTAGTTAATCCTCAAGCTGCGTTTGAGCTCGATTACCCATTAGAGCAAGCTGCTAAAGTCAAAAATGTACTTGTTGTTGGCGCAGGCCCTGCGGGTTTATCAGCAAGCTGTTATTTGGCCCAAAAAGGTCACAAAGTAACGTTAATTGACCAAAAAATGCAAATGGGCGGTCAGTTTAATTTAGCGATGCAAATACCAGGTAAAGAAGACTTTAACCACACATTAGCATATTACACGAATGAGTTGGATCGCTTAAACGTAGCGGTCGAATTAGGAAAAGCCTATAACGATAGCATGCTTGAAAATTACGACGATGTTGTTTTTGCAACCGGTGTAAGACCACGAGAAGCAACTATCAAGTGCGATGATGGTAAACGCGTTTTTGCTTATGATGAAGTTATTCGCGGTGAAGTTGAGTTAGGTAAGTCAATTGCCATTTTAGGTGCTGGTGGCATAGGTTTTGATATGGTTGCCTTTTTAAGTGAGCACAAATCGCAAAGTATCGCTGATTTTAAAACGCAATGGGGTATTGAATGTCAGCCGCAGCCACATAAAGATGAACGCCAATTGTATATGTTAAAACGAAGTGCAGGGCGCTTTGGTAGTGAGCTCGGTAAAACAACGGGTTGGATACACCGTCAAGTAGCAAAACAGCATGGCGTTAAGCAAATTGCTGATTGCCAATATAATAGTTTTGATGAAAAAGGACTGTCTATTACCGTCGCCGGTGAAACACAGATACTACCAGTTGATACTGTTATTGCCTGTATTGGACAGGTATCAAATAATGAAGTGCTTAAAGACTATGCTGATAATGCAAAAGTGCATGTCATTGGCGGGGCTAAACTCGCTTCAGCGATTGATGCTAAACGCGCGATATTTGAAGCCCTACAAATCGCGCGAAGTATTTAACCTGAAGTCTAAATAAGAAACCTACCTCAAACAGCTATTTTTAACGCAGTTAGCGCTGAAAATAGCTGGCTAGAGAAAAATAAATAACAATATCATTGTGGTTTAAGATATTAGTAAACTTCTTAACCACTGCTAAGGTTATTTAACGTTACTACCTTGGTATGAAATACTTTTTGTTTTAATGCGGTCTTGGTTGTTTATAGTCTATAACTTAGTAAACAATGAACAAACGGGGCACGCATGAGAAACAAAATAATAAGTATTTACGACATAATACTGGGTAAATTATCATTTTTAGATGGTTTTCCGGCTTTACTTTTTCGCTTGATTTTAGCGCCTGTGATGATTATTGCAGGCTACAATAAACTTGCCATAAGCACTGAAACCACTCGCTTCCTCGATAACTTTTTAGCTTCTCCCGACGTTGTTCACTGGTTTGGCAATAGTGAATGGGGGTTAGGATTACCTTTTCCCGATTTACTTGCTTTTTTAGCTGGGTGGAGTGAGTTTCTAGGTGGCTGGTTTTTATTGTTTGGTTTGCTAACCCGCTTAGTGAGCATTCCGCTGATGTTTACAATGGTGGTTGCTGCTACATCTGTGCATTGGCATAATGGCTGGTTTGCAATAGCGCCTACAAACCCGGATACCAGCGCGGCACAAGTACTTGATTGGTTGTCTATTCCAGGTGCTAAAGAAAGCCTCGAAAACTCGCTAGAAGTACGCGATAGAATTGGCATTATTCGTAATTTAGTCGAAGAGCATGGTTCTGCTGATTATTTATATGAAAAAGGAAAGCCCTCAATTTTAAATAATGGTATTGAATTTTCAGCTATCTACTTTGCTATGCTATTGAGCTTGTTTTTTATGGGCGGGGGACGTTTTGTCAGTATTGATTATTGGCTAAAGCGAAGTGTTGTAAAACAATGACGCATTAAATATACGATTATTAACGGCCACATAAATTTATTTTATGTGGCCGTTTTGCTATCGATATTTATTTTTTCAGGTTTTAAATGTTACTCTAGCGTTTTATTTTTGAGGAAACGTGATGAACGCAATTGAGCTTTTACTTACCCGCCAGTCTGATCCAAAATTAACTGAGCCTGCGCCAAATAGTGAGCAGCTAGCCATTATTCAACAAGCTGCATTACGAGTTCCGGATCATGGGTGTTTAGCGCCGTGGCAGTTTATTATTGTACAAGGTGATGCGCGCCATACATTAGGTGAAATCTATCATCAAAGCGCAGTGACTGAGCAACAAGCCGAAAAAGTTATTAATCGGGCTAAGGAATTACCACTGCGCGCGCCCATGATTATTATCGCAATTGCAAAGTATCAAGAACATCTAAAAGTACCGCGTATAGAGCAAGTACAGAGTGCTGGATGTAGTGTATTAGCCATGCAACAAGCCGCATTTGCACAAGGCTTGGGGGGCGTTTGGCGTACAGGTTATTTTGCACAAAGTGCAGCTGTAAAAGCAGCGCTTAATTTGTGCGAGCATGATGAAATTGTTGGTTATTTATATTTAGGTACCCCCGTAGTTAACTGTAAAAAGTCACCTCGCCATAAACCAGAAACTTATTTTAGCTATCTGTAAAATAGTATGAACTTTATGCACTTTTCATAGTCACAATTTTTTACGCTTAAAATTACACAATTAAGCAACGAATGGTGATGCTGTGAGAAGCGCTCGGATGTATTAATGGTAATATTTCTTCTTCAGTTTGTTTTTTAATCGGTTGTTTTTTGATAGTGTATGGAAAGTCTCAACAAAAATAACAATAAAGAAGACTTATATTATGGGAAATCTATTTTTACAAGAAAAAGAAAATTGGTTAGCGTGGTCAATCTGGGGGATTTTAGGGGCATTTTTAACCCTATATATAGGCATGAGTACGAATACAGCGCTATTCATAGCATGCTCAGCCATAGGTGTGCTAGCAGTATTAACATGGTGGATGCAGCAATCAAAACGGTTCGGTTTTGCTCGTGCGTTTAAAATCTGCTGTTATGTCTTGTTATTAAGTGCTTTACCTGCGGTTATGCTCGTTGTCGTACCAAGTGGAGAATTAAATCATTTTGGCTTGATTTTTCAAAGTATTACTCTTTTTACGCTTAGTTTATTAGTGTGTTTAATTTGTTCGTGGATTGCACGAAAACCAAAGCAGTATTATTAGCCTTAGATAGTGATTATTTTAGTAATTGAGTCATTTTTTAATTTTTATATATTAAACCTTTACAAATTACGCATTTACCCCTATTATACGCGCCGTACGGAGAGATGGCAGAGTGGTCGAATGCACCGGTCTTGAAAACCGGCATGGGTTTATAGCCCATCTAGGGTTCAAATCCCTATCTCTCCACCATTATTTAAAAAACCGCCTTATTGGCGGTTTTTTGCTATGTGGAAGTTAAAAATGACAAAATCTATTCAATCAATCCCACAGCGATTAATTAAACATATTTTATTATGGACCGTGTTTAGTTATTGCTACCACAGTGCAATTACTTTGCTAGTTAAAATGGCAGCCGATGCACAACCAGAATACGCTCTTATTACTGCATTAATTTATGGTGTTGGTTTCAATCTTTTAACTGCTCATTTAATTACAAAATACGATAAATATTGGCCCACTATTGCTTCCGTGTTTATTGGTTTTATAGGGCTTATAGTTGTGCCATTTTTGTTGCTTGGCAAAGTAGGATTGCTTACTTTCCCCTTGCTTGCTGGAATTTTATTCAGTTTAGTAGTGAGTAGTTATATTGTTGGTCTATTAAAGGTAAAACTCAGCAAAAACTAGACCCAAAAACGGTTTATTTTGTGATAGCATAGCTGCGTCTTTTAACTAACAAAACGTGAAAAACACATTATGTCAGATAATTTTACTACAGATGCTGAAAAAGCAAGTTACGGTATTGGCTTACAAATGGGTGAGCAACTTAAGTCTAATCCTTTTGAAGGCTTAAACCTAAATTCAGTGTTTGAAGGCATGAAAGATGCGTACGCAGGTAGCGCTTTTCAAGTTGAGATCCCTGAGATCCAAGCTGCATTTGAAAAAATTAACGAAGAGATCCAAGCTCGTCGTGAAGAAGAATCTAAAGTACTTTCTGCTGAAGGTGTTTCTTTCTTAGAAGAAAATGCTAAACGCCCTGAAATCACAGTTACAGAGTCTGGTCTTCAATACGAAGTACTAGCAACGGGTGAAGGCGAAAAGCCAACTGCTGAATCTACAGTTCGTGTTGATTACCACGGTACATTAATTAACGGTACTGTTTTTGATAGCTCATACGAGCGCGGCCAACCAGCTGAATTCCCAGTTGGTGGCGTGATCAAAGGTTGGACTGAAGCATTACAAATGATGCCAGTAGGAACTAAATGGCGTATCTACGTTCCTCATGAGCTTGCTTATGGTGAACGTGGCGCAGGTGCTGCAATTGCACCTTTCTCAACGCTTGTATTTGACGTTGAACTACACGAAATCATTTCTTAATTTAAATAAATTTTAAACTTAAGAGTTTAAAAAGCCGTATTCAATTTGAATACGGCTTTTTTGTGTCTGTAATTTAAGAACTTTATGTATGCTAAAAATAAAAAACCGCATTAATAAAATGCGGTTTTTAAATATATAAACTAAAGAACTATTTGTTAGTTAACCTGAACGCTGGATAATAATACCAACCTGCATAAACCTTTGATCAATTTAACGAATTAAATTGCACTATAACGTCGTTAAAAATTTTTTATTTAGAACAACTAGATACAAAAACTTTTGCCTAGTTCTAGCGTAATTTTCTTAACGTTAAATAGACCCCAT
>NZ_JACJEM010000084.1:0-12294 GCF_014164085.1 Pseudoalteromonas sp. SG45-5
GCGACAAAATCAGCTTGGATGGTTTTGATGAGTTCAGGGAAAAAATAATAAGGCTCATTGGTGGACATGCGTTGCATTTATATAAAATCCAAAAAGTTGCCTAGGGGTCTGATCAATGCCTGTTAATAGTAAGTTAAATTTACATATCCTAATATTTTTGGTATAAAAGCGTAGCCTTTAAATTATCGGCAGAAGCTTATCTCGCACCTTGATTTTTACTTACAAAATTGTAAATAATTCATTCGAGTGTTTGCCTGATTGCTAGCGGCAACCAAAGAAAGACAAGCGCCGGTTTCTCTTTGGAATCACACGGCGCGCCCCGCAACTTTACTTATCTTTAAACACTAAAACGTAAACGCGATGAAAGCACAACTTTCACATCCCTGTACGCTGCCCAGTTTGGGTATCCATACCCTCTCGTTCAAAACTACGTTTTTCACCCATTTGCAAGCATCGCTTTTCTCGCCTCCATGCGAGGTAATTACTCATTAATCATGTGTTTTCAGGTAAAGTCGAAAGGGGAGAATTGCCTTAGCAGCGGCCTTAAAATTGGCTGTAGGCGCAAAGCTTGCTCGCGCGAAAAGCGTAGCTTTTAAAATAATTTACTTATATCGCGTTGGCGATGGCAACCAAGGGGCGGTCTTCTTCAAATAAGCTCTGCTGCTAATAATTCATCCCTGAAGTCGGGTTCCTGTCAGCATCAATGCTGTTAATTACTCATAATTAATTTAATTTCAGGTGTGATCACGGGGAAATTGCCTAAGCTGTCGCGTTTAAGCTAAATTTGTCGATGTACTTAGAGTTAGGTATATTAAATTCATACATAATTTGAGTAACTAAAATGGCTAACCAAAAACAGCAAGGAGAGTGGTTTACGCTTACCCGACAACAGCCAAAAACAATGCTGTACCGTGCTCGACTTTGTAGGCAATGCCCGCCCAGAATACAACTTTGCCAGTAAATTTCGCGCACTCATTGGTAAAAGTAATCAACCAATAAAAACCGAGATTGAAGACAACTTCCCGCATTTACCGCTAGGTTGTCGTATAGAGCTACAAAAGCACACGCAACAAACAATATTAAAAAATATTCAGCAAGCCATAAACACAAAGCGCCGACTACAGCAGCTAATAAATAGTTATTCGCAACATACCAATGATGCGCTTACGCTAAGTAATTTTTTACGCTTAAACTCACAAGTTACGCTTGAAGATATATACAAACCAAAAGATAAAAAGCTCGGCGGCTGGCACTGGCTTAAAGGCGATGAAAGTTCAGCAGAACAAGCCGATATTTACGCCGCGTATTATCGCGCTATCAACACCCAATTACTCAGCTGCAACTCACTCAGTTACTTATGCTTTTTACGTGATTTATGTAATAACAACTTTAGCTTTACGCCAACAGCGCAAAACCAACAGTACGCGCTTATGGCGCATTACAACTTTTGGGATAACACAGGCACAAGTTTAGGGTTTAAAACCCTTGAACAAAGCTTACAAGCACTTAAACACAAAGAGCTACAGCACGAACTTGCTCAAGTAATTACGCTGTTAATAAACCGCATACACCAGCAAGAAAGCGACTTAGCGTGCTTACCAAGCCACGCAATAAAATTACACAGCCGCTACACGCGCCAACAAATACTCGCCGCGTTTGGCGCACACTCGTTTGATAAAAAATCGACCGCCCGCGAAGGCGTTTTAGAATTTAAAAACCAAAACCTAGAGCTGTTATTTGTAACGCTGAATAAATGCGAAAAAACCTACTCGCCCACAACGCTGTATCACGACTACGCAATCAGCCCTACTTTGTTCCATTGGCAAACGCAAAACAGCGCCCGCCCAGAACACGGCCGTGGCCTTAGTTATATTCAGCACCAGCAAACAGGCAAAACCATCCTGTTATTTGTGCGTGAACAAGGTAAAGATGAAAACGGCAGAACTATGGGCTTTGTAAACTACGGCGAGGTTAAATACCAAAGCCACAACGGCAGTCAACCGATGAATATAACGTGGAAGTTAACAAGCCCCATGCCAAGTGAAATGTGGCATGAAGCTGGGAAGTTGGCGGTTGGGTGATTATGCTACTGTTATTTTGTTTTTTATTAGTTCCATATATTAACTTTTCAACGATCTAAATTAAGTTATATAGTTCAAGAAGCTAATCTCTACAGTCAATATGGTTTGATTTAAAAATATCTACACCAATTTTGCGTAATCTTTCAATCCAACATTCGGCCATTTCATTACCGATATTAAAATGACTTATAGCTATCTCTTTTAAAATACGATGCTCATTTTCAATTGTAGAAGGCATAAGCCCAGCATCATCAGTATTCACACAAACAGTAATTGGTCCAGTGCGAATACCAAAACGATTAAATTTTTCGCCTGCATTGAGTAAAGTATTATCTACAGGATACCATCGATAGACTGGATGCTCTGAATAGCACTTAAACCGACCAATATAGATGTTAGATGTTGGACAAGCCTCGATAACGACACCTTTTCCGCTATATTTCTCGATCAAATAATCTTGAAGAGCTTCATAAAAATCAAGTTCAAATCTATCGACAATCTCACTATACTCATCATTTATAAAGGGCGCATGGTCGCCTCCAAAATAAACACTAACAATTTTTTCAGTGGTATTTCTTTTTATTTTTTTAATTCCATTATCAGTATATTCTTTCCAATACTTAATAGCCTCTGCATTCATATTCATTCTTTTCGATTTAAAATCAGGTAACCAAGCCACGCTCTCTTCACTACTGTTATTTAACTCTGTATCAAAATATTCTGGACAATTTCTTCTTAACCGCCAGGCTTCGAACAATATATACTTAGATCTATCCTCACCAAATAACTTATGACTCCACTTTGATATTTTCCTCTCAAAAACAGCTAACATTACAGTAAACTGTGGGGCTTTTTTCGTAACCTCAATGGCATAATTATATACCCACACTAAATTGTCTAAATGTGAACTCAGAGGGACGTATGCGCGCTGCTGACGAGAAGCCCATTTTTTAACGTCAACCCCTAATGCTAAAGCATGACCAACTCTGTCACTAGATTCATAATCACAAAATTCTATTGTTTCATCAATGGTTCTTAAACCAGTTAATAAATGGCTGAAATCTTCTCCCGCATGAATACTTAAATGCAGTTTCCTTTGAGGAATGAAATTTTTATTATCTGGTTGATAAGCGCTATTTCTTAACACTCGTATCGCGGGAGCAAAAACCTCAATTGGAAAATCGTTTTCATTACCCGAAACATCAATTCCACGAATCAGCGCGCATAAATTTAAACTTTGTACTTTCGAATTACCTAGCTTTTCATACTCATATTTTTGCAATGAAGAAGATGTAAATACTTTTTGCAGCCTACATAATGACTTTGATAATTCTAATCGTTTTGTTGTATAACGTTTATCATATATTTGAAGATTTCCTTTTTCTTGGGCATGGTAGTTTTGTTTAAACGAACGACTAAAATGAAAGGTAAATTGCCTATTATTAAATTGATTCTTTTCTATAAAATCAAAGCCAAATTCAGCTAAATACCTTGCTGTAACCGTCTGATCAGATATTTTAAATTCACGTAACGTATTCTTATCTGAGTCACTTTCGTAACTATGCTTACCATATTCTATGACTTGATCACTGCCCTGCCTCGGTTTAAAAGAAAAGTGCTCAACAAAACTTGTTAGGCCCACACCAGAGCTAATCATCATAGAACGTAAAATATTATTTCCTGTAATGTAAGCACTCAGTTTGTACAACCAAAGATCGCAGCTCGCGTAAACATCCCCGTGATGCACTAATGCTATGGCTATTAATAACCACATCTTATTTGAGTCTTGTCTATTACAATTAATGGCAGCATTAAGTAGCTTAGTTACGTTATTATTTTTCGAGCTTGTAGTTAGTAGATCTCCTATACTTTCATCAGGAATTGTCCAAAACTGGGGACGTTGCCAATCTACTTTATTACATTTACTGTTATCCTTTCCCAGTGTTGCTATTAAATCGTTGAACAACAACTTTATGAGAACTGGTAGCTCGTTGATATTACGCTCACCACTTGAATATTTGGTAAATTCAGATAGTTTAGGAGTTGAAGTGCTATTTTCAAAAATTGATTTAGGTTTATTTCTTAAAAACAGAGATACCTCAGCTAGAGCTGGAGTATAATTACCGTTCCCACCTAAATGTACATGATTATCTGCATATTTCTTTTGACTAAATCCTTTGGGGAATGCAGAAAAGCATTGTTCGTCTATTAATTCACTTACGTTATCTACGTGAAGTAAATTTTGTTTGATTTTATCGCTGTAACCTATTGCTATGAGCCAAACAGGATCTATTTTTGACAAAATAGCAGACCAATGCTTTAAATTATTTTCATTAACAGTAAAGCTTGAACCTTGCCAAACGAGTAACTTTTGTTGCATTACCCGTAATTGCTTTAGTAATGAGTTTGCCCGATAACCACTCCCCCAGATATTATTTATAGCTTTATTATCATCACGACGGTGCATATTTTCTAAGTAAAATTGGTGATCAAATAACGCTAAGTCAGCAGCTTCATTAGCCGCTCTCTCTCTATTTAAAGTGAGCTTGCCATCTCCGCACTGTAAATAAAACTCAAGCCATCTATCTGAACGAAGACGCGTGACGGGTGCCAACCATTCAAGATCGAGTAATAGCATTTTTATATACTCTGCAAGTTTTCATTGAAGAATTTTACTTGTGTAATTCTTCCATCAAAATTGATATTTAGCAGTTCACATATAAACTCAGCTCTAGCGATCACAAGTTGCTTGTTCTTAACTTTAGCATCCTCATCCCAAGCATTTATATCCTCTTCATCCACACCAAACATCAAGCGATGATCACTTATGTTTAATTTTTTTCTTCTTTTTAACTTTTCTTGAAAAATTTTAAATTCATCTAGTTGAATTGGTTCGATGTTTAACTCTGTTATTTTTGTATTTTCTAAAACTGATTCGGATATATCGTTAGCTATCGGACTAATAATTTTATTTTTTTGTGGCAATACGTAAAAAACACCATTTTTGAACTCTTCACTCTCTAATAATTTAAAAATAGGATGATTTGCAATCGCCTGTAGTAAAAGGGCTTTAGGCTTAATATCGTCTTTCAGATCATCATTTATTTCAATGAATGGTTCGCTACTTTTAGATTCCGTAAAATTGAAAAAATACCCGACGTTATCTCTTAAGGGTGGCGAGTAACGTCGGTGCTCTCCAAAATTACGAATTAGATTTAGATTACTTGTAAAAGCTACATTTTGTAATACGACAGGGCTCGGCTTCATAAAAGTAGCAAATGCATTAATTACGATATACTTAAATCTTAAAGCTAAATCAGTCAGTGTTTCATTTTCATACTTATCTGAGGCGTTTTTTTGAATTCTATCTTTCAATAAACGTAACTGAGTGAATGACTTATTAAAAACCGAATATATAATAGGCATCAAAGAATCATTTTTATAATATTCTAAATTAGATAAGTATTTGACCTCCCATGCAGCTATATCAGATGAAAGTTCTCTGATTGTAATATTTGATACTAATTTAATTTCTTCCTCATCAGTCAGCTCTTCTTCTGGACCAATATTAAATGCTTTAGTCGGAAATAAAGCGGGAACTGTATAAAATGGCGTTCTACTAAATAAGTCTTTTAAAATTGAATTCCAATGATGTACTCTTTTATCTAAGTAATCTTTATTCTCAACTTCGAGCTTGAAATCGAAATTAAGTAATGAAATAGCCAATAGTTCATAAGCTCGACTAAAAAATATTTGCCTTTGTGTTTTTAAAGTTAAATCGTAGTAGTTGTTATATGTAAAAATATCTAGGAGCATACGTTTATCATTTCGCGAATCTTGATCTTTACCTTTAGAAGTTGTTTCTTGTATATTTTCGTCAGTTATTGATTCACTGGTTAATTTAAACTTTCCATAGAAATGTTCAATTATAGGCATGCTCCTATATATCTTTTTATTTTTGAACTCTTCAAAATGCTGACTCATTCTTTTTACAAGTTCATTATCTGCATTCAATTTATCTGAAACTTGTTCTGCAAAAAATGGCTTGCCTTGCCATTTTGGTGTCAAGTCGTTCATTTGTAATATTGGATTAAATGAATGTAATTCATTTAAAGTTATATAATCATTATTTTCTTTTACCTTTGAGTTTTCTATTTGCAGTGCTGTAACTGCATTTGAATAAGCTACACTATTTTGCTTTAATCTTGCCCACACAATATAGCGTTGCCATAACTCAGCGCGGTTTTCTTTTTTTAGTTCACTAGGAGAAAAATCTCGAACTAATTGGGTAACTTCACGAGCTGAATCAGGCATTGGCCAATCACAGCTTCTTTCTTCACTATTCAATGGACCAAATAAGCAAGAAATAAATTTAGTTATATAGTCTTTATAACTTAATGGTTCACGCTTTTCTGTGTCACCAAAATCATAAATAATCATACCTGGTAAAAGTCTATCTATTGGTTCTAAGCTGATTCGATTATGGTGGGGTATTACTTTTTTTAGATACTCTTGCGTTAACTGCTCAGCTTTTTGACTTCCAATTATTTCGTTTGATTTGTCATCTTCGTCTTTTGTGAATCGATTTTCTATTATTGGTTCATATAACTCTAGATCACCTGTAATTATAGGAATTATTTTAGGGCAACCTAATAATCGGCGCACAATATCTAAAACATCATATGCACGAGCTAATGCCATATCAATATCATCTATAGGTAGGACAATTGCATCAACACCTAATATTTTTCTGCATTCATTAATATAACTATCAAAATGTTTAACTAACTGTATTCCACTGCGGTATTTAATTACACGATCCAAACCACTTAAATCATCATCCAAGTTTTCCCTCTTTCCTAATGATTTAGAAACCACTCTCAAGGATTGATAAAATGAATCCTCATTAACAGCATTACATTGTTTTGATTCTAAATACGTTTCCACTTCATTATATAAATGTGCAATTATGACATTAGCAAAATTATCATGATCTACTAAAAGGGTTGGATCAATAGAGTCGCAAAAATGTGCTTTCACATCCAAATCATTTTCATCTTTATACTTTTTCCAAAAGCCTTTTATATTTTGTAAAAAAACTGTTTTTCCTGTTCCTCTTGCACCACCAATGAATATTGCATCATGAATAATTGTAGGGTTATTACCTTCATTATCCTTATGCTTTTTTGCTTGTTTTATTGTTTTTTCTAATCGCTGATTAAATTCAAATACTGCATCCTGTTGCCATATTTCACCTTCTTGAATATTTCTTTCAAAATCTACTTTGTTTAAATCTAATACTATTGGCATTTTTTCTCTTTTTCTTATTGAATCAATCATAATTTCCCTTTTTATTTTTTTGTCCAATTCAGTAATAATTCATTAGCAGATAAGTAATCACCAATGATGTCGCGTTGCCGTTCATTTAGCTGCAACTCTATAATTTTAGTAAATTTAGAAGTCAATTCGTCTAGCTTAATATCTTTTAGATATTTTTTTTCTTCATCTACTTGGTTAACTTCCCATTCAAGAGATTGAAGTAAAAAATAATACTTTTCACTTCTAGACCAGCTGCGAGTATATCCATACTGTTTATTTGATAAGTAACAAATAAAATAACTTAGCAAAAAACCACCAGAAAGTAATAAAATGATATCAGCCGTTTTAAACACAATCAGAGCAAAAACATAAAAGACAAAAATAAAGAAATTAAAGAGCCTTAAACCAAACAATAGTTTTTTTTCGCCCTCATTTTTCATCAAGTGTATAAAAAAATAGTAGTAAAGCACGAGAATCAAAGGCATTAATAATAGGCATAAGTAATTAAAAGGTTCGAATTTTAGGTTTAAGTTAATACCTGTTAATTTAAGGTTTATAGCGATTAAAGTACTTGCTATAAAAAGAAATAAGGAAAAGCTTCCAAGCCTTCGCGCTATAAGATGATTAGGTTTGGCTTTTTTTCTGTTTTCTTCAAAATCACTTTTTAGAGATTTAATTTCTTTAATTAAAGATTCTTTTGTCATTTCCATTCTCATTATTTATATTAAAAGAAAATTTCTGTAGTAAATATTGCATCAATCATTTATTCAAAGAACTATGTATAACGTGTAGATAACTCTCATATACAATTATGTTCATCAATCTACCAACACACTCCAATTCCCCGTGATCACACCTGAAACTTAGTTAATGATGAGTAATTTACAGCATGGATGCTGCACAAAGCGTAGCTTGGCCATGGATGGTCTATCTACGCTGGTTACGTTCACATCATTAACGTAAGTTGAAGATACAGTGTGATCCTCGGGTGCGCCGTGGGTGACGAGTGACCGAAGCGAAGCTTCGCAGCACGAGGAAGTGGAAGCATGGATGCTGACAGGAACCCAGCTTCATGGACGTATTACCTCGTACAATGTCAAAATATCTCTCAAATGCCGCCCTTTGGTTGCCATCGCCAACGCGATATTACCTCGAATAGAGGTTTTTAAATCCTTTCAGCCCCTAACTGCACTATGTGAGAATCACGGCTAAAGCGTGTTGCTACAATACACGTTTCGTATGATTTAAATTACATTGTCGCGCTAAAGCACGACCTACGTGTTAAAGCGCGAGGTAAACTCCCGTCTACAATACACAGCGCGGTGTAAAATCGCACCTACACATTAATTACACCGAAATTTAAAAGCTTCGCTTTTAACGCCAGCAAGCTGCGCGTCTACAATACACAGCACGGTGTAAAATCGCACCTACATATTAATAATTCCACCGAAACTCAAAAGCTTCGCTTTTAACGCCAGCAAGCTGCGCGTCTACAATACACAGCGCGATGTAAAGTCGCACCGGTATATTAATTACGTCGAAATTTAAAAGCTTCGCTTTTCGCGCGAGCAAGCTCAGCGCTACAAGCCAAAGCGCGAGGTAAACTCACGCCTACGGCACGAACTATAAATTCTTCATTACACGTCATACCTTGGCTTTTCTTCCGCCACTAAATCAAGCCCTGTTCTTGGCTGCTGATATTTAAAACCAGCCGCTTCTTCAAAACTGCCTTTCGCCACCCATAATTTTGCACTGTTAGCCTGTGCAACCTGATACGCCCAATCACTAACCGATTGTGATTTATCTGCATCGCAATAAAAATATGGCTTTAGTTGTTTGGTTATTTCATGCGAATAAATATCGAGGTTTTGCTCAACCCAGCGATCACGATGAATTAATGCTGCCAGATGATCGCGTTTGCTATTATTGCAATCTGAATGTGCTGCCACAAAGTTATGAGCTAAGTCGTTTGGATAACGTTTAAAGGGAATAAAATGATCGATTTCGAGTGCTTTGCTATCAGGTTTAGCCTTACTTTTTGTAAGGTTCAATGGCTTCTGACAGTAAAAACATAATCCTTTTTGTATATCTATCAGTAGCGGTGCAACTTGCTTTAAGGCTGTTCGGTTAGTTCCAAATAAAAAATCTTGTAACTGGCTTTGCGGGCCAATTAACGATTGATTAGATTTTATTGTTTGTACTTTTTCTAACCACTCAGTTGTAGCTAAATGCACAACCAAATCGTAAAAACGCCTAAAGCACTGATCAATACCCGCGTTTAAGCGAATACTCTTAGGCTTTCGCGCCTCACCTATTAATGTATGGGAATATAAAAAGCACTCTTCTTGCCCTGATAGTAACTGCAAACGCCATAATGGCCCTTTTATGAAAGTATCACGCAGTGAACTTATTACCTTTTCGTATTGATCTGCATTTTTAAAAGCGGTATAGCTTTTAACGCCCGCATTTTGTAATTTAAATATCTCGGTAATAAATTTTGCTTGGCCTTTGCTGTTTTGTTTAAGCAGCATGTCTTCACTGTTAGTAATGAGCGACGATGAATCGATTGAATAAGGTATTGAGTGATTCCAATAAAGTTGAATAAATTTATCGACTAAGGTGTCGATTTTTATTTCCATTTGTGTGTTGGGATTATGTTCTTGCTGTTCCACACACACATCGGCAATTGCATGTAGTAATGCATATTTATAAGTAGCTGTGAATTCACCTTCAACCAACATTCGCTGAATATATGCAATAAAGTCGAGCTGTTGCCGCATTGACCCACTCATAAAACGTGCATCATTTTTACAAGCGCATTTAGCCATACTTCGCTTTCGCGCTCTGGGCGCTGATCAACACTTTGCCAATGTTTAAAAACTTTTAACTGTGTATGACTAAGTAAATGCGTTAAAGCATTTTCGTTTAAATCGGTAAATTCACGGCCATTATGCACACGCTCTGACTCGCCGTATTTAAACGATACATATAAAATGCCGTTTGGTTTTAGTGCATTTTGTAGGTTTAAAAACACCTGCGGTAACTCAGCCTTTGGAACATGTAATAAACTAGCGCAGCACCAAATACCATCGTATTGATTTACACAATTTAGCTCTTGAAATGTTTTAACCGCTACAGGTTGCTGTAAGTAACTGCTTGCCAACCCAGCAAGTTCTGGGCTTGCATCAAACGCACTCACAGTAAAACCCTGCGCTTTAAAAAATACGGCATCGCGAGCACTGCCACAACCGGCATCTAAAATATGCCCGTGTTGTGCAACGTGTGGTAAAAACTCAGCATAAAGCGCCGACATATCAACGTTAAGTGTTGAGTCGCTAAAGGCTTTGGCATTTTGGTTGTAATAAGTAAGTGTGGTGTTTGACACGAGACTCACCGCTCCTTGGCTAATCGTTTAACAGCTAAGGCACTGTTAATACTGCATTCATTATTTGTTCAATCTACAGGAACAAATGAATAAAATATAGGCTTAGTGAGTAGAAATGTTTAAATTAATACGCTGTTATTATTAAGCGCTGATGTTAAGCACTAAGCGCGACATAAATCACGCTTAGCACTTTTTACGCGTTTAGTTATTACTTTTTTCTTAACCAAAAAAGACTCGCGGGAACCGAAATCCACGCCTGCTTACCTAGCGAATCAAGGTAAACACCTACCTCTTCTTTACTGCCAGGGCTGTAGTATGGCGGCTGTTCTTTTAGTTTTTCTTGCCCTGTGAGTATTTTGGCAAAGTGTTTACTTTGCTGTTGGAGCATTTTTTTGTAATCGTTAGCGGGTTTTGAATCGCCGTGCTTTACAAAAGCACTTAGCGCACGGCTTGCTGTTGCGTGTAGCTCTTCACTGTCGGACTTAACCAATAGACTGTCTAACTTGTCCCATTCTTTATTAATTATTAGGCAATTCATTAATAAAAAGCGATTACCTTGATTATCGTTTGGGTTTAGCTTTAGTAACTCTTCGAGTTCTGATTGCGCTTTTTGGGTATAACCATGCAATGCGTGGATTTTTGCTCGATGCGCGCGAAGCATCATATAAGGGCGGGTTTCTTGCAGTCCCCAAAAGTGCCCAGCGTTGTCTTTAATAAATTGCTTTGTAATATGCCCTTCCATCAATTCTAAAAGCATCTGCATTGGCTCAAGTGCTTTTAGCTCTGTATCGGCGAGTACCAGTTCAAGTAGTTCATCAAGCTCATCTAATTCATTTGGTTCTTCGTCTAAAAAGAGGTTGTTAAATTCTGCTTCATCCTCATCGCTTAAAGTTAGGTCATTACTAAATCGAAGTTCAAAAATAGCGTCGGCCATAAAATAAACATAATTACGTTTATATTCTTGGGCGTTATATTGGGCAAATTCACCAAATTCTTTTGCTGCTGCTTTTTCACTAGAAAATGCTTTTAAAACGCTGTTCAGGTTATTAAGAGCCTGTTTTTGCTCTGCATCAAGCATGCGTTTATTTATATGTTTAAGTGCCTGTAAAACCCCTTTACAGTAACTTGGTAGGGGCATATTAGGTTTTAGTGAATCACGGTAGTCTTGCTTAGATAGACTGCACTTGGCTGGCATTTTTAATTCGTTTTGAATTACTTTTTCCATGCATTGGTTATACAGTGCCATTAAGCTTTCTAAGTATTTTAGTTCAGTCGCATTTTGAACATTAAGATCTCCAAATAGATCTGGTTGCCACTCACTCGGGTTAAGCATTTGTGGTAATACACCCAACCCCATTAAATAACCTTGAATAAAATAGTAATTTGAATCGCCCCGAGTTCATCGGAGACCAGTTTGTTTAAGTCAGGCCACTTTACCTGACTCGTTTAAATTATCATAGTAGTCTGTTTCATATTGAGCTGGTGAAATATACCCAATTGAAGATAATA
>NZ_JACJEM010000085.1:0-12253 GCF_014164085.1 Pseudoalteromonas sp. SG45-5
CATAAATAGGCGATAACGCAGCATAAATGCCAAACATGCGCTGCCCTTTGGGTTCTTTCTAGGGACGATTAACTCTTTGTTGCTCGGTTTTTACTTAGCCCACTAGGTTACAAACCTCGCGCCGCAATTAAATCGCCCCTAGATTGAACAAATTTCAATCCACAAAGGTCAACACGCCCTAGTTTGATCAGTAAGCCCTTGCTATTAAATGCGTTACTCAACCATCGCTTTTTTCATTTTATGGCCTTTAACGGCATAAAATAAAATAAATAAATAGCACGGGAGCATAACGGAGTACCCCATTTGTAACGAGCTTAAACCGCTTAATAATCCCCAAAACATAGGCCCAAACGCACCGCCCGCAATACCCATTACAAGCAACGCTGAGCCTGTACTGGTGAGTTTACCCATTCCTGATAGGGCAAGCGGAAACACAGCAGGCCATACAATTGCATTCGCTAAGCCTAAAAAAGCAATCATCAATAACACATCCGGTAATTGTACCCCACCTAATGGGACTAATACGGTATCAGCAATAATGCTTGATTGCGTATCAACAAATAAAATAGCCAGCGTTAATATCACCCCTAACGTGGCTGAAATACTGAGTGCTTTTTGCTGCGAAATAAAGCGTGGGATCAAAGTGATCCCTAAAATATAACCCACAACCATACACACCATCGTATACGAGGTCATTACGCTATAGCCTTCAATCCCTAACGATAGCGCAAAAGTGCCAATTGTATCGCCCGCTATAACCTCAACAGCAACATAAACAAAAATAGCAATAACGCCTAATGCTAAATTAGGGTGCGATAACGTTTCTTTCACTTCGCTCAAAGAACTTGATGAGTTTTCTTCTTCTTTAGCAAGCTCTGGTAAAGGCGATTTTTTTACAGCAAAGGCCAGCACCCCAATAAACAGTGCCATGCCTAAATAAGGTAAAATAAGGCTGTTTGCCATCGAATCAATTTGGGTTTGCGATAACGCTTGCCCAACTGTGCCTGTAAAATTATTTAAAATAAGTGCGGTAAAAACCATAGGTGCAATAACACCTGCCCCTTTATTTAAAATCCCCATAATACTAATTCGAGCAGCTGCCGACTCTTCAGGGCCTAAACGTACAACATAAGGGTTAATTGCTGTTTGCAATAGCGTTTGGCCTGTTCCCATAACTAGTTGAGCTAATAAAAACAGTGGAAATATTTGTGATTTAGCCGCTGGAATAAACAACAATCCTGCAACCATCATAACCGTCATGCCTAACGCCATCCCATTCTTATAGCCGACCTTTTTAATCAACATTGCTGATGGAATAGCGGTAAAAGTAACAGCTATGTAAAACGAGAATAAAATAAGCGAGCCTTGAAACGGAGTTAACTTGAGTATTTGGCTTAAGTACGGCATTAATGAGCCATTTAACCATGTCGCAAACCCCAGTATAAAAAACAAGACCGCAATAATAGCCATGGGAACCACGCTACTTTGCTTAGATGTGTGTATAACATTTGTTGTCATGTTATTTTCCTTTAATTATATTTATTATATTTTTAAAAAAGCTGAGCACCGCCAATCCAAGTGCTAATTACCTGTTGTTGATTATTTAATTCTACAAAATTTGCAGGACTACCTATTACTAATTGCCCCCACCCAGCAGGTAAACCAATGTACTTTGCAGGATACAAGCTAGCCATTTTGAGTGCTTCGGGCAACGAAACTTGCACATGTTGAACACAATTTCTAACCGCGCTAGCCATATCTAAAACCGAGCCTGCGAGCTCTCCGGTGGTTGACGTTAATTTACCGTCTTGCAAATGTACTGTTCGGTCAAAAAAGGCGAACTCATGTTGATTTGTGCCCACTGGCGGCATTGCATCCGTTACTAAAAACACTCTACCTTGTGGCTTCGCTTTTAATGCCAGCCGACAAGATGCAAAGTCAACATGATGGCCGTCTACAATTAATCCGCAGTAAGTTTCATCATTAAGTAATGCGCAACCGACTACACCAGGCTCTCTGCCTTGTAAGGGCGACATTGCATTGTATAAATGCGTAAACCCTGTGGCACCGGCCTCAACAGCCTGTTGAGCTTGATTATACGTTGCGTTGGTATGGCCTAAACAAACCTGAATACCCAGTCCGCGCATTTTACTAATATCGCTAGGTAATACATTTTCAGGGGCGACAGTAACAATAACTTTGCCTAAATCTTGACGCGATAATATTTGCCATTCTTGAGCTGAAATTGGGCGAATAAACTCAGCACTATGCGCACCTTTTTTTACAACTGATAAATGTGGACCTTCAAAATGAATACCTATGATGCCAGGCACTTCTTTTGCTATTGCGTGTGCTATTACATCAGCGGCTTGTTGCATTACCTCCACAGTGTCGGTAATTAATGTTGGTAGCATTGCTGTCGTTCCGTATTGCGCATGCGCTAACAGCATTTTTTTAATGCCTGACAGTGTGCTTGTACGATTGAACAATACACCACCACCGCCATTGACTTGTAAATCAATAAAGCCCGGCGCAACAAGGCCCTTTAACTTTTTATCGTACTTTTGCACATTGTCATCAATATCAACAATGATTGTATTTTCGATGGTGAACACTTTGTTGCTCTGCATTTGTTGCCCATCAAAAAATTGTGCTATATGAACGCGTTCAACTGACATTTATAACGTCCTTGTTACTTTTTTAAGCCCCTTAGGCTCATCAGGATTAAAGCCTCTACTTAGTGCGACCTTGGCTACGTCTAAATAAAAACGCTGTAAAATTAAAAATGGCGCTAAACGAGGGTGGATAACAATGTTATTTTGATTCAAATTAATGATCTCAGCCCCTCGTTGCATAACTTCGTCTATTTGTTGCTGATGTGAGGTTGCCGTTTCGTCATCAACAGCACAGTTTAAAATAACCAATCCTTGTTCGACGAGTGTCACCGGACCATGCAAAAATTCGGCACTACTGAATGCTTCTGCATGAATTGCACATACTTCTTTTAATTTTAAAGCCATTTCTTTGGAGATAGAAAATCCTAACCCACGCGCAAGTACCACCATATTACTTACTTTGGCAAATGCAGGCGGAGTCAGTTGCGCGGGCGAGTCAATCATTGTGTTAAGCGCTTGTGGCAGCTCATTTAATGCATTAATTAAGGACTGATTTTGCGTCCAATTAGCGACAATATGAACTAAAGCAGAGAGCGTTGCTAAGTAACTTTTAGTCGCCGCGACAGAAATTTCGTCGCCGGCTTTAAGCGGCACAAAATCATCAACGATATCTTGTAAGGGAGACTCTTCATCGTTAACAAGAGCAATACAATAAGCACCTGATTTTTTAGCCATTTTTGCTTGGGCAATAATATCGGGGCTGCGTCCTGATTGTGAAATAACAATCACTAAGGCATCTTGCAACTTTATTGATTTACCATAAATGCTGGCCACCGATGGCGCAGCTGAACTCACTGGAATACCCGCTTCAATTTCAATTAAATATTTACCAAACACACCGGCATGATCAGATGAACCTCGACCAATAATCATGACCATTTTAGGGGCTATATCGCGAAGCTTTTGGCCTATTTTTTCGACTAAAGGTTGGTTTGCAATTAACTGTTTTTTAATTACATGGGGAGTTTGCGCCGCTTCTTTTTCCATCAACGTTTGAAACATTATCATTCCTGCCTAGTGTTGTTAATTTGCTGCTTAGCATAAAGTACCGCGCCCATTTCTGGTGCTGACAAAGGCGCTGCTAATTTACTTTTTATATCGCTATCTAACCAAGTGGTTATCGATTCAGATAAGCCGCCAATAAATGAAATTCTTGGTGGGTTTTGCTTTAATAATTCGCGTGCTATATCGCTGATATAATTTGCACCGTCTTTAATAATATCGATTGCTGCGGCATCATTTTGCTGTGCAGATTTAAAAACACATGCTGCTAATTGTGCAAAATAAGCTGCTGGTTTGTTCGCTATTAATTCAACCAACTGCACTGCATTACTTACCTTTAAATGAGCCAACACTTGCGTGGTTAAAAGACTACTGGGCACTAACTTATCAAGTTCCATAAGCGCATGCTGGCAAGCAACAAAGCCTACCCATGCGCCACTCCCTTTATCGCCATGCGGGAAACCATGCCCACCAAGCATAAAAGCATGCCCATTTACGTAAGAAAATCCACATGAACCAGTGCCTGCAATTATAACGGCGCCATCTTCGCCTTGATGAGCCCCCATACACGCAATAAGCAAATCGGTAGTTAGGTACATTTTTTTAAACGGAGAATGCCATTGATTCATTTGAGTCAATAAACTGGGTAAATTTACACCCGCTAAACCAATGCCTGCCGTAATTTCTGATAAGGAAATATCAGCTAAACCTGCATCTTGTAGCGCTAAACGCGCAGATTGCTCTATTGATGCTGTTGCTTGTGCAAAACCATGTAAAGGATTTCCAGGCCCTGCTATACCCGTGCCTAGAACGTCATTCGACTCATTAACAATAATTGCCCTACATTTAGTACCGCCGCCATCGATCCCCATAAAGAGTTTATTTTTATTAATATTGTCTGTGATCATGTTTGCCTCTTACCTTATTCGACCATGCTGCGTAAATACTCTAAATAACCTGAACTGCGGCTAATAAAACAATTTCTATCGTAATTTAGTAATCTTATACTAGCACAAATGACAGCGTTGTCATTAGATTATTTACATATAAATAACTTTTTATATGGCTTCCATTAATGTATTTTCACCCGAGGGCGTGTTGACCTTTGTGGATTGAAATTTGTTCAATCTAGGGGCGATTTAATCGCGGCGCGAGTTTGTAATCGAGTGGGCTCGGTAGCTGCTCCTGCGTTACTCTAATGGCTTACATCCCTGTAAGAATAAGTAAAAGCCGAGCAAAGCTTCCGCGTCCTGCTCACACCCCTTACCCACATCCATGTAGGCAACAAAGAGTTAATCGTCTCTAGACGAGCTCAAAGGGCTGCGGATGTTTGGCATTTATGCTGCGTTATCGCCTATTTATGGGAAATAACCACACACCTTAGACTCTGCCTTGCTTAAATATCAAACAGCCTGCTGCAAAATTAATCACGAAAGGTCAACACGCCCTAGCGTAATTTTTTTAACGTTAAATAGACCTCATATATAAGCAGATTGGTATAAATTCAACCTCGAAAGATCAACACACCCTAAGGGTGCGCAACCTTTAATGCTCTACCAAAGCGATTACCCGAGATAGTTTTAGCACGCACCCATATATCAGCGTCCACTTTTACAGGCTGCTTATAGTCACTCCATTGACCATCGACTGTTTTGTATTCAATTAAAAAGCCTGGATAGGCAAGATTGGCAAAAAGCGTGCCCTTTACTATTTGCGCTCCTACATTTGGAATACGAAAATGAATATTTTCAGCCTCTAACTTAGCAAATTCTTTTAGCCCCAAGGTAGCCGAAAACGTTTGCCATTTAAAATCGCGTAGCTGTGCTAACTGCTTTGTAAAGCGGTCACTATTTTGGCTATAAACAAAACCATTATAGTCATAAGGCACTGACCAACTTGCTTTATGCCAAGCGCGCTCTGCGAGTGACAGTAAACGCGGAAACAATTTATATTCAGCCATATTATTGGTGCGAGTATTCTCACTCCATAGTTGTCCTTGAATACCTAAAACGTGCTTATTCGCAATTAATGGCGCAGATTTAATATTTCCAGCTTCATCTAACTTAAGTGTATCGTCTGCTACGTAAGGATTATCTTCTCTATCAAGCCAAAACTCTGCATGCACGGGCAGGTTATCAGGCATAAATTGAAATACTTTTTCAGTATTTATATGGCGCGAACCCCAATAATAACCTGGCTCTTTAGGGTCTGCTTCATAAGGAAAGTCAAAGTATAAAACATCAGGGTTTGATAATACCACTTGCCAATCTTGGTTCACAAACTGATGGGCTAGCTGGTGACCATTCCACATTAATAAGCCCCAACTATTTGCTTGCACTACCGCTGGCATATTGTGTAAATTAGTATGAGATAAACCATCGCTCCACGCCGCAGTTTCAATATCCATACTCTCAAGCATATTTGCTATGCGCTCAATAAAGTGACTTCCCAACTGACTTAGCTTAGTAATGCCAGAATCATTATTTTTTATATACTGGGCACACGCTGGCGATGAAACCCAAGCCCCTGCGGTTTCATCGGCACCAATATGGTAACGGGTTAAAGGGTGTTTAGCCTCACTATGAATTGCTTTAACTTGCTGCATTACTTCATTAATAAATGCATAAGAAGACTCTAAACACACATTAATAGTGTTGTCGTTGTAATATTGCACAGACGAATATTGCGTAGTGTCAGACGGGTCATGTAATAAAAATTGCTCCGCTTTTAGCGTGTCGCCTTGCTTTAGGTATTTATTATAACGAGCCGTCATCGATTTAATTGCTGCGCGAGAATGCCCTGGCATATCTAATGAAGGAATAACTTGAATATGGCGCGCACTCGCAGCTTTGAGGATTTCTTGATAGTCAGCCACAGAATAAAAACCATTCGCTTCGCTCGACACATCGACACCCGCCCCTAGTTGTGGCAGTAAACATTGTTGCTCTGTTTTATCAAAACAGCGCTTTGATCCCACTTGTGTTAATTCAGGTAATGAAGGGATCGCTAAGCGCCAGCCTTCATCGTCACCTAAATGCAAATGGAGTTTATTGAGTTTGTAGGCTCCCATTTGATCGAGTAACTTTAAAATAAAGTTTTTATCGCGAAAGTTACGCGCTACATCAACTAAAATCCCTCTAAATTGGTAATGAGGTAAATCTTTAACGTCACCAACAGGCAAGGTATCACTTGCTACTTTATATAAACTCGCAAGGCTCTGAATGGCATAAAAAATTCCCGACTCATCAACCGCATTAATGTCTATCGCATCGGCTTTAATCGCTAACTGATAACTTCCTTGCGGATCAGTGCTATTGGCGACTAAATGCAGATTAACATTAATCGCCAATGCGCTGTTTGTACGTTTTATGCCTAGTTTTTCAAGACGATTAATAGCTGCAGTCACTTTGTTTTTATTAACATTATTAAAGTTAAAGTGTAGCCCTTTACTAATATTAAGTGTGCGCGTACTACTAAACTTAGAATAGCTAGGCGTAGGAATGATTTGCTGTGCAATAACACTGGTTGATTGCTGGTTTTGTGTGACATAAGACGAAAAATCATATTTTTTATTTCGCTCATATAAACGCTCAGCGGTTAACCTTTGTGTTTTATCATTTTTAGTGCGTTTGAACTGGCGCTCTGCATCAGTATACGGCATAACAAAAGGTAATAACTCTAGCCCCGTATCTTCATCAATAATGGCTTTGGTGCTATTAACAACTTTTGCATAGTCGTTATTGTTAACCACGATGTAGTTAGGCATTGCATCTGTTTCTGACAACGACCAAAAATCGGCATAAAAAGTAATGACCTTTGTTTCATTTGTTTTAAAGCCCGTAAATTTGTCGGTTGGCTCTATAACATGTAAATCACCATTGACGTGATTAATTGTAAACTCTTCGCTTTCAATACTCTGAATGGGCGTAATATGACTAAAGTAAATTTTCCACTGCGTAGAATTAATTGCTTTATGGGTACTCAAACGTAAATTAGCTTTATAACAATTGCCCCCTTCCACTTGCTGGTCACATTGTGCCGAGGGCCGGTTATCCACCTGTTGGTATTTAATTTCTAAGCTTTGCGCAATGGTATCAATGGCTGCGTTAGTTGCAGGGCTCAACTTAGTGCTTTGTTTTTGCTGTCTACTTTCGGTATTACTCTGACAAGCACTCACACTGAGTGCCATGCAACAAACAACTAATAATAATTTCATCGACATACGTTATCTCACTGTACTTAATTAGCTCAACTGCTTGATAAGCCATTGCTTAACTTGCACTCTTTGTTGATCTGTTAAGGTATTTAAAATCCCTTTAAATTGATCGGGAATATGTTGGTTTTGTACTGGGTCGTAATCAAATACTTGATAATTAAAAAAGGCTTGCCATGCTTTTTTTTGTGCTTTGGGTAAATCGCGAATCGTCAATATTGCCAGCAACATGGCATCCATTGGCACGGGCTCATCGGTATGAGTAATTGATCCACCTGACCAATAATTTACCAGCATATTAATGCCACTTAACGCTTCAACATGATGCCACCAAAGCGTAGGAATAAATAACGCATCCCCAGGCTCTAACTCAGCAATTAGCGCATCATTTAATGCCTCTTTAAATTTAGGAAACTTAATAAAATCGGGATCATCTAAATTTACCATTGAAACAGGTGCCCCTGCGGGGGTATGTTCCAGCGAGCCAATATATAAGTTAGCAATTTGATGTGGAGGAAATAAGGTAACTTTACGTTTACCTGCCACTACACAGGCAATATTCTCAGCGTCATCATAATGAGCGACTACGGTCGATTGATTTCCTAGCCAAAATCGTGGTTGCGGATTATCAGAAAACAGCGCCATACTATGCTGAGGTACAAATTCATTAAAGTAATCAGCAACGGGAGCACTTTGAATTGCCACTGCACCGGCTTGATTATTTTGCTCAATGCTTTGCGCGTTTGTGCACAATAACTGCAAAAAATGCGCATAACTGGCTATTTTTCGATTAAAGTTAAACCCATTTAATGCTTCATTATACGAAAAGTGGGGGTTTGCGCTGGGCTTAATTTCAGCCATCCTGACATCACCTCCTACGTATAAACTACTCAAATACTCTAACCATGCGGGCAATTGAGCTGGGGTTATCTTTTCGTCTTTTTTCGCTTTTTTAACAATAGGCCAATCATTCACTAAGCCCTTTAAAATAGCAGGCTCGGCTAGTGGAGCAATTTCATTACGAAACAGTGTTGGCGTTACGTTATGCCATATAGCTACATGTTTTAGAGCACGCATAATTTAATACCCACAATCACAAATGAATTAATTTAAGTAACCTGAACTCTGGTTAAGTAACTAAAAGCCGAGTTAAACTCGGCTTTTAGTTACACTACTTTACTAACTTAAAAATTAACTCTTATACCTGCAACATATCGACGTCCATTTGAATAAATCGACATAATTCGCTCTTCGTTAGTATTGTATTCAACAATCTCTTCGTCAGTTAAATTAACCGCTTCTAAGGTTAAAGTAACGTACTGGTTGACGTTATAAGATGCGCTAGCGTCCCACTGACCAAAGCTGTCATTAAATAGCTCATCACCATTAAAATGCAGACCTTTATACCAATCACTGCGGAAGTTATACATAATGCGTGCTTGATAATCGTCGTTTTCATAAAACGCCATAAGGTTAAGCATGTTTTTTGAGGTGCCTTCGACTAAACCAGTGCCTGCTTTGCTAATATCGCGTTCTTCATCCGCACTCGCATCTGTGTAGGTATAGTTTGCCGAAACCCCAAAACCACCAAAGTCATGTTGTAAGCCAAGTTCAATACCTTGGATTGAACCACCGAGACCATTACCTGGCTGAGCAAAATCAACAGGAACAAATACATCGTTTTCTTGATCGTAGCGGTCTTCAGTCACAGTTATCGTTGAACGCAAAGAGCTTAAATCTTTAGCAAAATAAGCCACTGACAACATTGAAGCATCGTCGTAGTACCATTCCCACGAAAGATCGAATTGGTTTGCAATCGTTGGAGCAAGATTTGGATTACCTCTACTCCCCGTCCCTCGGCCGCCCGTTAACGATCCAAATGTTTCTGAAGATGAAATATCGGCCCAATTTTGACGAGCCATTACGCGCGCAGCGCCGACACGAAACACTTGCTCATCCGTTAAATCAAAGGCGATATTAAAGCTAGGTAAAAACTCTGAATAATCGTTATCTTGGCTCACCCAGTTCAATACTTTAGGTGTTAACCAATCACCATTAATTGTATTTAAACCCCATGAATCACCTGAGAACTCGTACCCATACGATGTTTGATCTGTGCTCACATGGCGCAAACCCACATTACCTCTGTAACCGTCACCCGAAAAATCACCTTGCACATACAGCGCTAAAATATCTTCTTTTACTTCCCAAATTTCGGCTAAATTATCATGAATTGCATACGCAGCTGACACACCATTTAAGCCATTAAAAGCAATATCTTCCATTAATCCGCGATTATGTGAAACCTGCTGAGTAATATTACCCGTTACACCCGCATCGATTGAAATTGCACCGTTAGCATCTAAACCACACGTAGCAAGTGTTGGACAGCTATCAAAAATATGATCTAAATAATGATCTGAATCAGGGCCACCGTCTGCAAAAGGAGCATGCCAGCTATAAGCATGACGACCTTGAGTACGCTCTGCCTGGCGATATTTTACGCCTGTTTTAATTGCTGTGAATGGGCCAAACTCAACATCAAATGTTAAATCGGCTTGTGCAAATGTTTCTTCATCCGTCGTCGGTTTAGCACCACCCCAAATCCAACCCGCCGCAAAGTTATTTCCATCCGCTGGATTAACGCCCACATTAACATTCGGTGTGCCCGTTAAGTCATATTCATAGCCTGCGCCTACAGCAACATATTCCCATGACGTTTCTCGATAAGTGCCGCCTTTGGCTTCTGTTCTACCTAATTCAACATTTAGACTGTACCCATCACCTTGATAATCTACGTCTAAATGCAGCTGATCTGTTTGCGTACTTGAAACACGGTTAATAAAGTTATAAGCATAATTACCACCTGCACTTGATGCTAAAATAGCCCCGTTTTCAATTTTTGTTGCATTAGCAATAATCTCTGCACGGTCACCAAAAGCGAAGTTAATTAAATTTGAATTTTGATTATCAACATCCATTTTTGAATCGAGGTAGTTAAGTGTCATTAACAAACTATCGGTAGGTGCATATTGCAACGTCGCAAAAATAGTTTCACGCTCGCGGCTTTGTACAAATTTAGGTGCACCAATGTTGCGAGGGACGCTGTACTTATCATCGGCACTTTCAACCCAACCCAGAACTTCAAAACCTTGACGCTCTAAATTACGCTCTTGTTTTACCGCCGAGACCATAACACCAAAACTCTCATCCTCATTTTTCCATGAGTACATACCCGCCAGTTGAGGGTCTGTTTCTTCAGAGGTTTCTGAGTATTGCCCTTCAAGCGATAAACTTACAGAATTAGCATCCATTTCCAATGGGCGACGCGTTCGCAGTACGATCGTTCCACCAATCGAGCCTTCATCAATACTTGCCACCGGTGATTTATTCACCTCTAAGCTTTTAACAATAACCGAAGGCAACATGGTGTAGTTAAAGCTGCGGTTGGCCTCATCGAGAATAAACCAATCTGCGGTGCCTACCGTTTGTCCATTTAATAAAGTACGGTTGTATTTAGGTCCAGCGCCACGAATACTTACTTTTTCGCCTTCACCAAACTCACGGCTTACGGCAACGCCTGTAATACGTGAAAGCGTTTCAGCTACATTTTTATCAGGAAACTTGCCAATATCTTCAGAAGTGATGACGTCAGAAACATTAGACGAAAAACGCTTAGCATTAATGTTCTCTTTAAGGGAACTGCGGATCCCTTTAACCTCAATAACCTCAATAACCTCTATATCACTTTCAGCTACCGAAGAAACTTGCTCTGCTGCCATTGCTGAAGTGCCACTTGTGAGGATTAAGGCTATCGAGCTTGCTAGCATCCCCTTTTTAAAGATTGATTTTGACATTGCTTTTCCCTTTACCGTAATTATTAAAATAGTTATAAAGCTAATTAACCAGTGTGTGGCTGGTTAACTTGTTAATGACAACGCTGTCTTTTTGGTGACAACGCTGTCATGGGTGGTAGAACTTTACCCCCTTTTTATTTTTTTTGCTACACCAACGAACAAAAAAAACACAACTCGTTTACATAAAAAACAAAATGGAAAAGCTAATCCTCTGTATTAGAATAACTTTTATCCTTTTTAAGTTTATGTATATTTCAGAAATAAACGAGTGTAGAAACTGAAATTGATACTTACTCAGACCACGAGCAATTTATTCTCAACGCGAAATGCATAACCTAATGAGGTCAATTCGTTGTTGTTGACATTTATTGCTGACCCATAATTAATACCAATTTTATTAAAAACATGATCATTCTAGCGTATTAAATAACTCACTAACGACGTTAAAAATTATTTATATAGAACAACTATGTATCATAATTTTAGCCTTGTTATTGAGCTATTTT
>NZ_JACJEM010000086.1:0-11925 GCF_014164085.1 Pseudoalteromonas sp. SG45-5
GTGCATGGGGTAATGCACTTACTAATTTTAATCATGATATCAAATGGCGGAGTGGACGGGACTCGAACCCGCGACCCCCGGCGTGACAGGCCGGTATTCTAACCAACTGAACTACCACTCCGCAGTGGTATGTGCATGGGGTAATGCACTTACTAATTTTAATCATGATATCAAATGGCGGAGTGGACGGGACTCGAACCCGCGACCCCCGGCGTGACAGGCCGGTATTCTAACCAACTGAACTACCACTCCGCAGAGATATCATTATACTTGTTATTACTTAATTTGTTGGCGGAGTGGACGGGACTCGAACCCGCGACCCCCGGCGTGACAGGCCGGTATTCTAACCAACTGAACTACCACTCCAGCATACAAATCTTGTAATATAACAGCGTTTAAATAGTTGGCGGAGTGGACGGGACTCGAACCCGCGACCCCCGGCGTGACAGGCCGGTATTCTAACCAACTGAACTACCACTCCAGCGCATATTTAAACTGTTATTTTTTCTTATTGGCGGAGTGGACGGGACTCGAACCCGCGACCCCCGGCGTGACAGGCCGGTATTCTAACCAACTGAACTACCACTCCATAATAAGAATATGTTTTACAACCATACGTTGTGTAAGTGTTGGCGGAGTGGACGGGACTCGAACCCGCGACCCCCGGCGTGACAGGCCGGTATTCTAACCAACTGAACTACCACTCCAGCTTTTACTTACAAGTTTTTCGAAAATGGCGGAGTGGACGGGACTCGAACCCGCGACCCCCGGCGTGACAGGCCGGTATTCTAACCAACTGAACTACCACTCCATATTTTCGTTGCTGTTTAGGTCTCCCTGACAGCGGCGTGAATAATACGAACCAACCCCTATTTCGTCAAGGGCTTTTTTGTTTTTTTATAGGTTTTTTAGTCATCTGACATCGAAAGGTTTAAAATTTCACCTGATTTGTCATTTTTTGAGCCATTTTTACCAAGTTGATTTTTTCCTGAGTCGGTAACTTTGTCTTCGCTCACTTTCTTTTTCTTTAAAAAAGGCAGCTTCACGTTAAATTTTATCGGTTTTTTCTGGACGAATACACGAATGGATAACCAACCTATTAATAAAATGAGTAAATTACAACCAACTATCAGACTCGTTAGCATAGCCGCTGTCATTTTTTCTTCTTCTGGTTCGCTCTGAATTATTATCTCAGGTTCACTAATTGCTGGTATTTCGATTTCTGGAATGACTTCGATGGGTCGTGCAACTTCAAATTTATACGTTGGCAGGGTCGCCATAAATTCGCGACCATTAATATTTGTGCCAAAAATGGACAGTTCGATATTATATCGTCCCCAATCATAATTTTTGACACTTAGTTGGCGTGATTGATTAGCGACCGCATCTATCACAAACATTTGCTCTTCGTTATTAGGATAGTAAATCTTTCCTTGGATAATTACGGTGGCAGGGTCAACCATTGTGTTATCGATATTAATTGTTAAAAGATGATCGTCTCCATCTTTACCTAGCTCAATATCGTAACTTAGGGGAGGTTCGTGAACGATTAATGGGTTTTGCACTATTTGACGTTCAAGCAGAGGCGTTATGATAGAAAGCACGGGAGTCCACTCACCAGCAGGAAAACTAAACGTTAACTCTCCTGTAAATACGCCATCCCTCGCACGCTCATCTAAGTCATAGCCATCATCTTTATACGTAGCAACATCTTCCCTACCCGCCCCAAAATTTGCATAGTTTTCTTTATTGGTGCTAATAAAACTAAGGTCTAAGTTAACTACATCTTTAAAAAAATCAGCATTGATCAGCTCACCATCATTTAGTATTTGACCAGTAACTTTAATTGTTTCGCCTCTAAAGATTAAAGAAGGGAATGCTTGTACCTCTAAATCTATTTTCCCTAATGCAATAACTCGACTATTAGAGCGGATCCTACCTATGGCCTGCCAAGGGCCTGGCATAGGGTTTTTAATACTAACAATGTCGTAACTAATTTCATCATACCAGTCGACCTCTAGGTTTTTAGCAAGCTCACTCACTAAGTACTTACTTCCATCGGGCCTAACTAAAACGACGGCTGGAGAACCTGGTTCCCTAAAAATTAGCAATGTTATTTTATCTAGGTTGCTATCTATACGAAAACGATTATCCAGCAGAGGGATCTCATTTTGTTTCCCGTCGCGCTTTAATAGTTCAACTTGCTTAACGCCGTACGCGCTGCTTGTAAAAATACTAGCAACACATAACACGGTTACAAAATATATCGTTTTCATTATATCGCCTTATTCAGCGCGCCATATACATTGGCCGCCTTCTTTATTTACAAGATCTAATCGGGCTTCGTGTGCACTTTGCTCAGCATCGCTTGCTCGTAATACTATTAGTGGGGCTCTGTCACTATTTAAACGCTTAATACCCCCTTTTCGTTGTTCACTGCCTTCCTCTTTATTTTGATTTAAGTTTAGCTTTGTTTGACCGCCTGTCATGGCAAGGTAAACGTCGGCTAAAATCTCAGAATCCAGTAATGCGCCATGTAACGTTCGCTTAGCATTGTCTACATCGTAACGGCGGCATAACGCATCAAGGTTGTTCTTTTGGCCTGGGTGCAAGTCACGCGCCATTTTAAGCGTGTCGAGCACTTGGCAGAATGTATTCGTTTTTGGATAGCCCTGATTAAGCAATGCAAATTCGTTATCCATGTGGCCAATATCGAACGGCGCATTATGAATAACTAGTTCAGCCCCTTCAATATAGTCGAAAAACTCTTGGGCAATTTGATGAAACAGTGGTTTATCACGCAAAAACTCGTTAGTAATACCGTGAACGTCGATTGCTTCCTCTTCGCTTGGTCGTTGTGGGTTTATATAAACGTGAAAGTTATTGCCTGTTAAACGACGGTTTACTAACTCCACACAACCAATTTCTATAATACGATGCCCTTGTTTAGGGTCGATGCCGGTGGTTTCTGTATCTAAAACTATTTGTCTACGTGCCATATCGAATTTAGCCTGATTCTGGTATCTTTCTATAATCACTTTATTGTACATAAAATCAAGGTAAAACAGTGCAAAAAACCGTAGAGATTTACACCGATGGCTCATGTTTAGGTAATCCAGGCCCCGGCGGTTATGGTATTTTTATGATTTACGATGCCCATGAAAAAGAATTAAGCCAAGGCTATAAACTCACAACCAACAACCGAATGGAAATGCTCGCGGCCATTGTAGCCCTTGAATCACTCACTCGAGAATGCAAAGTAAACCTAACAACCGATAGCCAATATGTTAAGCAAGGTATTGAATCGTGGATCACTAACTGGAAAAAACGTGGCTGGTTAACATCCGCTAAGAAACCGGTTAAAAACGTCGATTTATGGAAACGCCTAGATAAGGCATGCAGTGAACACACTGTGACATGGAAATGGGTTAAAGGGCATAGCGGCCACAAGTACAACGAAATAGTTGACGACTTAGCACGCGATGCCGCAGGCAGTAAAGATTTACTAGAAGATGTAGGTTACCAGCCTTAGTTTATTCTAAGCTAGTTGTTATACCAATTTTATTAAAAACATGTTCATTCTATCGCATTAAATAACTCACTAACTGCGTTAAAAATTATTCATATAGAACAACTATATGTCACAATTTTCGCCTTGTTAATGTGCTATTTTCTTAGCGCTATAATAGATCACTTATTTAATGCAATTGGTATTATTTTCTTGCTCGCACGATTTAAAATGTTGTTTAGATGTTTGCCTAAGCCCCGCACCTTTTACGGGTGAAAATTGCGGCCTTGCATGCCATTTAGGTTTTATTGGCGTAAGTGGTGCCACTCTTTTTCGTGCCACCAGCATATACACACTGCCCATTGGTTTTAAATATTGCTTTGCAAACGTACGCCAAAACTCAAATCTTGATAGCCTATTACCTCTTGCCAGTGATGAGTAGATAAAACGTTCATCACTAACAATTTCAAAACCAAGTAAATTTAACCAATCTTTAACCCTCGCAGGGGTAAAAAAGCGCCCTGTCCACGGCAGCTTTTGACCACTAAAAGGCAACATTTGTGCAAGCCCGCACAAGCTAAACGGATTAAAGCCAGTAATTAATATATAGCCGCCAGGAATAAGCGTGCGATGCGCTTCTCGTAAAATATGATGTGGATCAGAGTGATACTCTAAGCAGTGGCTTAATATACAGGCATCAATACTGTGCTCATAAAATGGCAGCTCATCGATATCTGCCACAACACCTGTATGAGGCCCCGGCTCTGCTACGCACACCTGATGTTTAATCATACTTATACTTGTGTTCAACTCGCCACTTAAATTACCCAACTTAAGCATATGATAGCCAAACATACGCGGCAGCCATTGCTCCATCTTACGTTCGATATCTGTGCGCAAGTAATCCCCATGAGGGAACTGCTGCCACGACAGTGGTTTGGGTCCTTCTTGAAAACTAAGGGCTGGTTTCATTTTTTGAGCTCGTTATACTATGTGATAAGTGTCACTTTATAGAGCAATTTACCATGGTGCAAGTCAAAGCAATCAAAGCCTTTTCTGATAATTACATTTGGTGTCTAACTACCGATAACAGTAACCAAGCATGGGTGGTTGACCCAGGACAAGCCGAGCCTGTATTAACGTATTTAGCGCAGCATAACTTAACACTTGGTGGTATTTTGATCACACATCATCACTACGACCATACAGATGGCGTCACTGCATTAGTTAACGCCTATTCAGGGATCTCGGTTTATGGCCCTGCTAATAGCCCGTTTAAAGGCGTTACCCACCCACTTAATGACGGGCAAAGTATCAGTGTGCTTAATACTAACTTTACTATTTTAGCGACGCCTGGGCATACGCTTGATCATATTTGTTATACAAATGCTGAACTTGCTTTTACCGGCGATACATTATTTAGCGCAGGATGTGGGCGATTATTTGAAGGCACACCAAAGCAAATGTGGGAATCGTTTAATAAACTAAGAGCGCTGCCTGCAAGCTGTAGTGTGTATTGCACGCACGAATACACGCAAGCTAATCTTGCCTTTGCCAAAGCGGTTGAACCACGCAACCCTGAACTCCTTGCCTACAGTAAAAAAATAGATGAATTACGTAGTAACAATCAAATTTCCCTACCGACCTCTATCGGGCAAGAGCTGAAAATAAACCCATTTATGCGCAGTGACCTACCAACAATGACAGAGCAGGTACCAAAAGAGTTTATATTACTCACAAAAAATAATGAACCTTGGGAAAACTTTGCTAGTCTTAGGATGTTCAAAGATAATTTTTAGCGCATTTTAATTTAAAATCATAGACTTAAAATAGATAAATAATTTCAGCCTAGCGTTAAAAAGTCATCCAGTGGCAATATTTGCTCATTACAGGTAGTATTCGCCGAGTTTTTTACCCAATGTATTGGTATTTATGAATAAACCTCCCCTATTAGTAGTCTTGGCGTTCGCGCTAAGCGGTTGTCAAACAGTCACAACCTTAGAGTCAGACTCTCAAATTGCCTCGCAAGCAAATCAGCAGCTAGGCGGCGCAAGTCCCAACGATATTAACAATGCATTGATGGTAAACGCACAATATCAGCAAATTGACAGTGAAGAACAAGAAGCCCCCGTGTTTGATGATGTATGGGAGCGCATCCGCTATCAACTTTCTATCGACATACCACAAAACCGCCCCGTTGTAGCAGAGCGTAATTATTACGCAAGGCACCAAGCTTACTTAGATCGTATTTCCAAACGCGCAGAGCCCTATTTGCATTTTATTGTTGAAGAGGTCGAAAAGCGTGAGATGCCAATCGAAATTGCACTATTGCCAATTGTAGAAAGTGCATTTGATCCGTTTGGTTATTCTAATCGCAGTGCATCTGGCATTTGGCAGTTTATGCCTGCAACCGGTGAGCGATTCGATTTAAAACAAAACTGGTGGTACGACGGTCGCCGTGACATTGTGCAATCGACTCGTGCTGCACTTGATTACTTGTCGTATTTACATAAAACACTCGAAGGCGATTGGTTAAATGCGATTGCTGCGTATAACTCGGGTGAAGGGCGTTTAATGCGCGCGATTAAAAAGAACCGTAAAAAGCACTTACCTACCGACTTTTGGTCTCTTGATTTACCAAGAGAAACAACAGCCTATGTGCCTAAACTATTAGCCCTTGCTGATTTATTAAAACGCTCAGATGACTTTAACGTTACATGGCAGCCTGTTATTAATGCACAAGTAGTTGAAGTGGTTGATGTTGGCTCTCAAATCGACTTAGCACTGGCTGCCGATATGGCTGATATGACGCTTACTGAGCTATACAGGCTAAACCCTGGCTTTAATCGCTGGGCAACGGATCCAAATGGTCCTCATTCTTTATTATTGCCCGTAGATAAAGCAGAGCAATTTAGCCAAAAACTGGCACGAACAGACATTAAAGATCGTTTACGCTGGCAACAATATACAGTAGCACGCGGTGATAGCTTATCGGTAATTGCTAAAAAGTTTACAACAAGTTTGAGCGCTATTCGCTCGCTTAATAAACTCAAGTCAAATACGATTAAAGTAGGCCAACAATTATTAGTTCCGCTGACTGATGGCGCAATAAATAGCGAGCATTTACCAAAGCAAATGCGCTTAGCAGCAAATAAAAACACACGAACTAAACTTACCCATAAAGTAAAAAGCGGCGATACATTGTGGGATATTAGCCGAGAATACGATGTGACTATGGATGAATTAGCTAAATGGAATAAGCTGAAGAAAAACTCTGTGCTGCGTTTAAATCAAAATCTTACTGTCTATAAATCAATAAACAAGCCTCAAAGTGCTATTGCCAGCACCAACCGTACGATTACGTATAAAGTACGCCGAGGCGATTCACTTGCACGTATTGCGTCTAAATTTAACTTAGCTGTTAACGATATCATTAAGTGGAATAATTTAGCTGGTCAAAAATACTTACAACCTGGCCAAAAGCTAAAACTTAAAGTAGATGTCAGAAGTAGTTAATTTATAAAGCTATAAAAGCAAAAAGGAGCGCATGCGCTCCTTTTTTAAATGTCTTAAGTTAAGCCGGTAACTTATCTAGCCATACTTTTAACCAAGGCTCGGTTACTGGCCATGGTTCAAAATCTTCACATGCATCTATTTCTAGGCGGTTGCCCACAGGCTTTGCTTGTAAATCGCGTAGTAACTCGTCAAAGCTACGCCCTGCGCCACAAAATGTATCGCCGTAGCATCTGTCACCCATTGCAATTACACCAAATGGTTTATCAGTAAGCATCGGGAAAGTGCTATTCATTGCAAAGTACAACCCAGCCAAATTACTCGGTACATCGCCTTGGCCAGTTGTGGAGGTAACGATTAAAATATGCGATGCATTTTTTATATCATCTAGTGATGCCTCTGTGATTACGGTGGCAGTATGACCCGCCTGCTCTATTGTGGTTGCAACTTCATCGCTTAAACGCTCTGCACCGCCATTAACGCTGCCTACAAAAATACTAATATGTGCCATTAATAATCCTTTTCTTGCTCTGGCCAACCTAGCTGCTTGCATATTTTAAGCATGTCTTCACCTAGTGGCGCTTTAATTGTTATTGGTTCATTACTGTAAGGGTGCACAAAACTAAGCTCTGTTGCAAATAACATTAGCCGTCTTAGCTCAAAATGCTCCCTAAAAAATTGATTATGCTGGTTATCACCGTGATTTACATCACCAATAATAGGCAGTGATAAGTGCTTTAAGTGTCTGCGAATTTGATGCTTGCGCCCGGTTTTTGGAAAACACTCAACTAACGAGTAACGCACTGTTGGATACTTACCTATAGGAATAGGCAATGCAGCTTGGTGCAAGCAATTAAACTGGGTTTGCGCTTCTTGCGGTGCTTTATCTTGATCTGCAAACTTATCGGCTATTTTATCAAGTTCTTCTTTAAGCGGTTTATCTAAAAATACCGACTCTGGTGCAAAACCGCGCACTAAGGCCAAATAGCGCTTAGCAATGGTGCCCTCAATAAATAGCTGGTTCATATCGCGAGCAGCTTCAGAGCTCAATGCAAACAGTAATACACCCGATGTTGGTCTATCGAGCCTATGTACTGGAAATACATGTTGCCCTAGTTGGTCGCGCAGCATTTGCATAGCAAACTGGGTTTCGTGTTTATCTAAAAACGAGCGATGCACTAATAAACCAGAGGGTTTATTTATAGCCACATAGTTTTCATCTTGATACAAAATTGTCAGCTCGCCATATTCAATAGACGCTGGGCGCTCACTCATTTGGTTCTCCTAAAAAGGTATCAAGGGCTGTTAGTAATTCAATTATTTCAGCATTTCCTGCTTTATTCATAAGCGTCATTTGCGCCATAGGGGCAATAGCAAAGTTACGTGGCAGTGGTTGCTTATGCGTTATTAGTTGTTGTACTTTTTCAATAAATACAAATTGTAACCACTGCTCAAACGCCATTGTATCGTGGCAAAAAGGAGTGTTTGAAAGCAGTGCATCAGCGTCTATTGGCTCACTTTGCCAAAGCGCATGCTTTTGTAAAAGTGCCGTTAGCTGCACTAAATAAGTTTGGGTTTGCTGGTACATAACCACCCTCTTTTATATATGTAATGCAATTATACCCTGTTCCCTCATAGGCGGCTATGGCGTATAATTAATGTAATTTTGCAGTAAAAACAGTTGAGAAAACAATGAGTGATCAAATAGCTACATTAGGTCAGCTTTTAGATGGTGCGGGTACTCAGTGGCGTGCTTTTGATATTGGCAGGCACATTACTAAGCTTGATAAAAAACAGTTTTTAGCTATTGAACAAGCTCAAGTGCCTTACCCTTATCCACTTGCAGGGCATGCATGGCTCGCCATTCAATTTTGGGATATTAAAGCCAGTAAAGAACCATATGTATGGTTTTTAAAGTTCCCACTTGATGAACAAAGCATGCTTGTCAGTGCTAGTCGCGATCACTTTGCTGATATGGTTATTCAAGCGCTAGGGACTGAAATTACAGGTGAGCAAGCCGATGGAAAGCTTGATAATAACCCTTATGTTTTTACGCCAAACGCAAATAAATTAGCGGCATTTAACGCTCAAGTAAAAGTACTATTAAAACAGCCTGCGTCGCAGTACTACGAGCATGCGCAGTTATACTTTAGCGGTAAGATTGGTTTTGGTAACTGGCAAAGTGTTGCACTGCAGGGTATTGCCGATTTTGCACTGCGCTTAGACAGCGATACAAACTTAAGTAATCTGCAAAAAGCATGGCCACATTTGCCCGTTGAAGTACTGCAACCACTCAGTGCTATGCTTGAACACGTTGAAATACCAACATCAATGAGTGAGTTACTTGTTGATTACACGCAGGCCGCAATTAGTAACAACGACACAGCGGCGATAACCGCAGCACTAAGATCCGTTTCAAAAGGTCAAGCTCAAGGGTTATGCGCTCAATTGGTTGATACTGTACTAAGCTCACCTATTGGGCAAGATTCAGATGTGCTATTAACAATAGCTGGGCGTTGTTTTAAGCAATTAGAAAACCCGGAACGCTTACATGTATTTATGGATAATTGCGCACATCATCAAAAAATTGAGGAATTGTTTCCAAGTATTTTTGCTGACTTAGTTGCAATACCGACTATTCGCCCGCATTTATTAGGCTTATTACGTAAAGAAAATCGTAGCGAAACCCTCGCGCGTGCAATTGGAAGGTTATTCTCTTAAATGGCAAGTTTATGGACGTTCATACTTATTGGTAGTGTAATTTACTTATTTTGGATTAACCGAAAAGTTGCTGAAGCGGCGAACGTTCATGCTAAGCGCCAAAGTGAGCAGCTTCAAGTGCAGCTGATGAGTGTTGCATGCGCTAAGCGTCGCTTTGGTTTTTTAAAAAATGGTAAGCCTGGGATCAAAAGTGAATTTATATTTGAATTTTCAAGCGATGGTGAAAATGCTTATCAAGGTGTATTAATTATGGAGAATGAGTTTTTGAAAAGTGTGGTTGTTCCGCCGCATAAAATATAGGCCTTGTTATACCAATCTGCCTATATATGGGTCTATTTTACGTTAAGAAAATTACGTTAAAACTAGGCAAAAATTTTTGTATCTAGTTGTTCTAAATAAAAAATTTCAACGACGTTATAGTGCAATTTAATTCGTTAAATTGATCAAAGATTTATGCAGTTTGGTATTATACTGGCATTATAGATAGGTAATTAATCCAACACAAAAAACTAAGGCGTAACTAAAGTTACGCCCCAATTGGACTGCTTCCTGCTAGATATCCGTTATCTATAAATCCGTATTATCATCCCCTGAACGAGTAAACAACCTTGTCTACCCTCACATTGCATCCTGCAATATCCATAGCCATCTTGGCAAACCCGCGTAAACTAACGCTTGGCTACATCCAGTAGCATCATCCATGTTAATCCTTTGAAGTAGCTCCTGCCACTTTTGCATCCTGCAATGTCCTTTGGCCTCCTTGGCAAACTGCGTAATCTAACGCTTGGCTACATCCTGTAGCATCGTCCATGGTAATCCTTTAAATAGCGCCTGCTATTTTTGCATCCTGCGTTATCCTCTTGCCTCCTTGGCAAATCGCGTAAACTAACGCTTGGCTACATCCTGTAGCATCGTCCATGGTAATCCTTTGAAGTAGCTCCTGCCACTTTAGTGCATCATGCACTTCCTGTTCGTCCTTGTTAACTTGTCCTTTTTGCATCCTGCGAGCTTCTGCTATGCTGCCTATTCCGTATCCTTGGCAGTAACTCAGTCATTGAGCTATGTCTTCTTGACAAAGTAAAGTTTAAAGCAATTAAGGGGGAGAAATAGCACTTAACATTGAAAAAATAACTGTCACAAAAATGAAAATATAAAATTAATATTGAATAACAATGGCTTAAATAAAAAAAGACCACTTAATAGTCGTCTTTAACTGATAATGCTCACGGTAATGTAAGAGATATCTCACGGACTTATGTCCGTTTGGGCGCATTGGCTTACACATAATTTTAAATAGTTGGCTCAATTATTGATTTAAATAGTAACTCGCCATCTACTTGGTTAAAAGTAAGGTGTTTAAATGCTTCAAACTTTTCGGTTTTAAAAAATTCAATGTGTTCTTTACGCGTAACAAATACAGCCATACCGGTTGACTTAGCGTTTGATTTAACTAAATCATCTAACCCTCTTAATAAATAGCGACCAAACCCCTGTCCATGAAAATGCGGATCTACAGCGATAAATGCTAAAAAGTAGTAATTACCTTTATCTGTAAGGGCATCTCTAATTGTTTGTTCTTTTTCAATTAACTGATTGGTCTGCAAATAACCAGCACTCAGCATCAACTTTAATCGCCAGTGCCAATAACGTTGGGCTTGCAGTTGGCTATTTGATTCAAATACACAGGCCACTGCTTTTAATTTATCGTCACGGTATAAACCAATAAGCGGCTGCTTCTCTTGCCAAAAACTACTGAGTTCTTCGCGAATTAATGATCGTAATTTTTTTTCATAAGCCGATTTATTTTCTTCACTATGACCGAGCATGTTTTGTAATACGGGATCGTCATGATAAGCCTGGTAAATTAGGCTCGCTGCAGTACTAATATCTTCTGCCGCTAAATACTGTACGCTGAACGTGTCTGCTTGTATGGCTACACTCATTGTATTTCCTTTATTATTTTAGCTATAGGCTGTTTAACTTTATACCTAACTATATACCTAAAATTATTAACCGTAAATTCAGCGAGAGTTTAACTAGCAGGAGGTACAGTTAGGTACTAGGGGCTGTTGATCTTTGTTTGAATTTTGTGCGTAAGCGGTAATCTCGTATAATTTACTTCGCCAAAAACAAACCTTACGAGATTACCATGCCCCGATTAATGCTCACTGATAAGTTGTGGT
>NZ_JACJEM010000087.1:0-11718 GCF_014164085.1 Pseudoalteromonas sp. SG45-5
CCTGTTTGGCATTGATGCTGCGTTATCGCCTATTTATGGGGAATAACCACACTACATAGGCGCTGCCTTGCCTAAATACCAAACAGACTGCTGCAAATTTAACCTTGAAAGATCAACAGACCCTAATGCAATTGGTATTACTTATTCATTGCACCAATCAAAAATGCTGAAATTTTAGCACCTTCGCGCAGCGTTGTTTCAGAACTTGACTGACCAACTAAAGAGCTGTCGGTGAACGGCGCTATTTCCATCATGTCAGCACCTGTAATAGGGAACTCATCGGCAATGGCTGATAAAATATCAAGTGCATGTTGCGGTGTTAAACCGTTATCTTCTGGCGTACCCGTAGCAGATGCAAACTCAGCGTCCAGCGCATCAATATCAAAACTGACATACACTTCATCAACGTTATCAGCTTTTAATTGTGCTATAGCCTCAGCAGCAATCGCGGCTGCGCCACGTTCTATGATTTCATGTGCCCAGTGTTGCTTAACACCAAACGTACTTTCCCAGTGCGCTTTTGGCTTACCGCTTGAACGAATACCAAATTGAATTAAATGATGCGGTGCCGGTAAAAATTCTAAAATATGTGTACACCACGAGCCAAAACATAAATCAATACCTAAGCGTTCAACGAGTAAATCCGTATGCGCGTCAAAATGAATAATAGCAGTGCGTTTACCCTGCTCACGCTTGGCTTTTAAGTACGCTTTAGTCAGTGGATAACTAATTGAGTGATCGCCACCAATACCAAATATGCCTTTGTCTGTAAATGTTGCGTAAAAACTGTCGCATACGTCTTCAGTAATCGATAATGGGCTCACATAATAGTTATTATCTTCATTACCGTATAACGCTTTTTGGCAGTTAGAAATTGTTGCATCATTTAGATATTTGTCATGCAATAAATGTGGAATTACACGCACATCACCCAAATCAAACGAATGGCACTGTGGTTGTTGATCAATCAATGCTGAGCGCACAAATAACGGTCCCCAATTTGCGCCACGTAAAATACCGCCACCGCAATCAGAGCTAATACCTAACATAACCGCTTTATGCGGGGAATTTGGTAATTCATTTAACGACTCACGCCATAGGTTATCAACGTTTTCAGTTTGCCCGTAAAGTTTATTTCTCAGTGCTGCTTTTCGCTCTTTGGCTGTATTTACCGTGTATACACCATCACCTGGTGCGCACAAGCAGTGCTCAACTTTGTTTTTAAATGCTTGAAATTGTGTGCTCATAATAAACCCTTACGATTTTTTGTTCTGTCCGCAACTAACTAATTTTGATTAGTTATGCAAAATATTTAAAAATGCCTAAACTTCAAATAAATTCTATTTTGCTTAATAAGTCCGTGCCTGATCCGTATAAGTACATTTGCTTAAAAATAGTTAAAGAAAATATAATCAATTGAATTAATTAAACTTTAGTAATTTACAGCTAGGGCTTATTTAATTTTAGTTACGCGCTTGAGTGATACTTATTATGTCTGCTTAAACATGTCAACAACACCGTATGGCCGCGCATATAGATGCTTGATTGAATATTCATTGTTGATGAATAAATCAAATTAACACTTTAAAATATTCATACTTAATTTTGAACAGTTAGAATAAAACGGACAATCGTCCTGTACTTGATAAACGTTTCTAGCAATCATGTTAGATTGACAACAATTTTTATAAAAAGGCTTAGCTATGGAAAAGGTATTTCACTTAGGACTATGTATTGACGATCTTAAAGGTGCAAAACTTGCAATTGTACCGGGCGACCCTGATCGTGCTGCACGCATTTCACAATTCCTAGACAATCCAACCTGCCTTGCTCAAACACGTGAATTCCATGTTTATTTAGGCCAACTTAATGGTCACTCTGTGGTTATTTGTTCTACGGGTATTGGTGGTCCATCTACGTCTATTGCTGTAGAAGAATTAGCGCAACTTGGCGTACGTAAATTTTTACGTATTGGTACAACGGGTGCTATTCAACCACATATAAACGAAGGTGACATTTTAATTAGCCAAGCATCTGTACGTTTAGACGGTGCTAGCCAGCATTTTGCACCACTTAGCTATCCTGCTGTGTCTGACTTTTATGCAACACAAGCAATGGTACAAGCATGTAATAATTTAAATATCGATTTTCATATTGGTATTACAGCTTCAAGCGATACGTTCTACCCGGGCCAAGAGCGTTACGATACGCATTCTGGTTACGTGCCAAAAGCATTCCAAGGTAGCTGTGAAGAATGGCAAAAGCTTGGTGTAATGAACTACGAAATGGAATCGGCGACATTATTTACTATGTGCGCGGCACTTGGTTTACAAGCAGCTTGTGTAGCAGGCGTACTTGTTAACCGTACTCGCCAAGAAATACCAAATGTTGACCATGGTGAAATAGAGCGAAAATCTGTCGCTGTCGTACTTGAAGCAGCTAAAGTATTACTTGATTAATACCGGCTGTTACAATAAAGCACAGCTTTTAGCTGTGCTTTATTGTATGCGGATCACTCTTTAAGTGGGGCGCTAATTATCTCAAGTGCGGGTAAATTGCTAAAACTAGCCAATACAGCCTTTGCTACACCAGCTTGGTTTTCTTGCCCTTTGGTTTCTAATAACGTAATACCCTTCACAACGCTTTCATTAAAGCTAAGACCCGCTAAAAAAAACTGACTTAATGCGCTTTGTAGTGGCGATAAACTTGGGCTATACGCTGCATTTTCAGCATAGCTTCCATAAAAATCACCGTCCTTAAACGTAACGATTTTTACTGCGCAAAAATTTTTGCTATAAGGCACGTAAGCATTAAGCGCAAAGCGGGCAAATGTTTCATCAAGGCCATCTAGATTAAATTTAGCTAACTGTGGTTTTGGATTGAATAAACTAAATTCATTACCTAAATCAGTTGGCCCAAATGAATGCGGTAGTAACTCGGCTAATGTAAATTGCTGGTTTGGGAGTAAAATATCAAATTCTTTAGCATCGGCTAGTTCATTCATAAACTGGCGACAATATCCACATGGTGCATCACTAATGGCTATTTTTAGAATTTTTTTAGCACCATTTAACCATGCATTATTAATAGCCGATTGCTCTGCGTGAACCACTAAACTCAATGCTTGATGATTAAATTCTACATTTGCACCAAAATAAAAGTGTATATCGCCATTTTCATCAAGCGCTTTAACGATTGCGCCAACGTGGAAAAGTGATACGGGAGCAACTGAAAACTCAGAAGCTAGAGGCACTAAACCTTGCAATAGTGAATCTTCCGACACCGTATGTTGCGAGCATAACGCTTTAATATTATTAGAATTTAAAATGCCACGTTGGGACTTTAATTGGCTACGTAATGACGCTGTTTGCGCTACGTTTAATGAGATGTGTGAATTGGTAAGTGCTGTATCTTGCTGTACAGTAAAAGTTGCTGAAGCCATAACATTTTTTAATTATTCAATGGCTAAGTAGTTTAAAAGGTTAAGCCGCTAATTGCTAGGTTATTAAACGCAAAAAAAGGGAGCACATCGCGGGCTCCCTTTAATTTTAACTGATATACCCAACAAAATAATTAATTGGTATACCTAACAAAATAATATGTTAGCCGGTATTACGCATACCTGCTGCAATACCTGTCATCGTGATCATTAATGCGTTATCAATGTCACCTTCGTTGCGTTTTTCCTCTGAGCGAGCACGGCGTAAAAGCTCAACCTGTAGTAAGTTAAGTGGATCGGTGTACGGGTTACGTAAACTAATCGACTCCTTAATCCAAGGTTGTTCGGCTAGTAGGCTTTTTTGCGGGCTAAGTGATTGCACCAAGCTAATGGCTTCTTGAAGCTCTTTACGAAGCGTGATACCCAGTGGTTTGTACATATCTTCCACCAGCGCATTATCATAATGCTCACTCAACCAACAATCGGCTTTACTAAATACCATTTCTAGCATTTCTAGGCGCGATCTAAAGAACGGCCACTGTAAGCTCATTTCGTTTAGGGTTTCTGCGCCGTACTTATTAAGCGCAGCTTTTAAGCCTGTTAACGCACCTAGCCATGCAGGAAGCATTAAACGGTTTTGACTCCAAGCAAAAATCCACGGAATAGCACGTAAACTTTCAACGCCACCATTAGGATTACGTTTTGCAGGACGCGAGCCAAGCGGTAACTTAGACAACTCAAGCTCAGGCGTTGCCATTCTAAAGTAAGGTACAAAGTTTTCGTCGTGACGAACTACATTGCGGTAGTGTTCACACGACTGTTCACTAATGAGCTGCATTACTTCACGCCACTGTGGTTTTGGCTCTGGTGGTGGTAATAAGTTACTTTGCAGTACTGCGCCTGCGTAAATATTTAAGCTTTGCAGTGCAACATCGGGTAAACCAAATTTAAAGCGGATCATTTCGCCTTGCTCGGTTACACGCAACCCCCCTTTTAATGAGCCTGGCGGTTGCGAATGAAGCGCTTGTGCAGCAGGCGCACCACCGCGCCCTACGGTACCACCACGGCCATGAAATAAAACCAGCTCAATCCCACGTGCATCAGCAAGTTGTACGAGTTTATCCATTGCCTCATATTGTGCCCAACCAGCTGCCATCATGCCGGCATCTTTGGCCGAATCAGAGTAACCTATCATTACATTTTGCGTATTTTTTATATGTCCTCGGTACCACACATTATCAAGCAACGTGGTAATTACATCACTGCCTGCGTTTAAATCGTCGAGTGTTTCAAACAATGGCGCTACGGGTAAATCAAAGCTACAGCCACTTTCTTTTAACAATAGTTGTACCGCTAAAACATCTGATGCGGTGCGCGCCATCGAAATAATATACAAGCCAAATGTTGCCTCATCTTGCATGGCAATAACATCAAAGGTATCAAGCACTTCTTGTACATCAGCGCTGGGTTGCCAATGCTTTGGAATAAGCGGCCTACGCGAGTTAAGCTCGGTCAGTAAAAAAGCTTGTTTGTCTTGCTCTTGCCATTGGTTGTAATCGCCTAACCCTAGATAACGAGTCAGCTCTGAAAACACATCACTGTGGCGCGATGAATCTTGGCGTACATCAAGTTTAGCTAAACGCAGGCCAAAACTGTTTATGCGGTATAGTAAATCAAGTAATAATCCATTAGCGACCACATTCATATTGCATTTTAACAATGAGCGATAACAAACTTCTACCGGTTGCCTAAGCTGGTTAATATCGGTGATGAGATCTTGTGAATCACTGCGCTTATTTTTAATTTTAGCGCCAAGATGCACAACGGTTTCAGCGACTTGATTTTTGAGTTTTTTCAGTACGGCTCTGTATGGTTCAAAATCTTGCCCCGCTAGTTCAATAAGCTCATCGCTGGCATCCGACATAGATAATTCAGCACTGAGCGTGTCTAGATCATGGTTGTATAAATCAAGCGCCATCCAACGACCATGATCAAGTACTTGCGTGGTCACCTGGGCCGTTACAAATGGGTTGCCATCACGGTCTCCCCCCATCCATGAAGTAAATTCAATTGGACTATAATTAGCGGGTAATTCTAAGTTTAACTGCGCTTTAACATTTGCTGAAAACTCACGTAAAAAACGTGGAACCGCGTGCCAAAGACTATTTTCAATGACCGCATAACCCCATTTAGCTTCATCCACAGGAGTGGGTCGCGAGCGACGAATATCATCGGTATGCCATGCTTGACTGATAAGCTGTTCAATGCGATTTAAAATGTTACTGCGTTCTTGAGGTAAATTATCTTTTCGCTCAAGTGAGGCTAAACAATCACTCAATTCAACATGTTTGTTAATAATTGTGCGACGCGTCACTTCGGTAGGATGAGCGGTTAATACTAAATTTATGTGGAGTTTTGAGAGTGTTTCGGCCAAATGATTACTGTCAAGCTGGCCTTCTTGTGCTTTTGTCGCTAACGCTTTTAGTGTTTGAGTGAGAGGATTAAGTTGGCCAAGGCCAACATCATTAAAGCGCGAAACAGTATGAAACTGTTCAGCAACATTAGCTAAATTTAAAAAATGATTAAATGAACGGGCAACTGGTAAAAGTTCTTCGTCACTCAGCGCGTGGAGTACTTTTATTAGCGCTTGACGGTCGTCTTCGTTACCACTGCGAGATGACTTTGATAAAGCACGAATTTCTTCTACTTTGTCTAAAATCGCTTGGCCTTGAGCATCTTTAATAGTTTGTCCAAGCAGTTGTCCAAGCAAATTTACATTGCCTCGCAAGGCGGTATATTGTTCACTCATTTCTCATTCTCCTTTGTCCTAGGGTCTGTTGACCTTTCAGGATTAAAATTTGTTCAATCTAGGGACTATTTAATCGCGGCGCGAGGTTTGTAACCTTGGGCTAAGTAAAAATCGAGCAACAAAGAGTTAATCGTCCCTAGAAAGAACCCAAAGGGCAGCGCATGTTTGGCATTTATGCTGCGTTATCGCCTATTTATGTGGAATAACCACACACCATAGGCGCTGCCTTGCCTAAATACCAAACAGTCTGCTGCAAATTCAACCTCGAAAGATAAACAGGCCCTAGAGTCTTATTAATATCATCATAAAGCGATATTTAATAGATCCATTTGCAAAGTCTTGTCGTAAAAAAGCATATATAAAATAATCACAAAGCATCTATATGATCATTTTTTACGATGGTAACTGTCCTCTTTGCAGCACCGAAATGCAGCAGCTCAAGCAAGCCGACATCAAAAAACAAATTGTGCTTGAGGATCTTAATGCGGCTGATTTTTGCGAGCGTTACCCAGCTATAAATAAAGTAAAGGCGATGAGATTTTTGCACGCTCAAAAACAATCTGGTGAGATGATTTACGGACTCGATGTAACGTATCAAGCATGGAAGTTAGTGGGCAAACATCGCTGGCTGAAAGTTCTTCGCTTGCCAATAATTCGTTTTTTCGCTGATTGCGGATACCAGCTCTTTGCAAAGTATCGACACCCTATTAGTCGCTTTTTAATGCCTAAAACTCAATGCAGTAATGGCCAATGCGAAATAAAAGTAAAAGGTGATAAATGAAAACCATTATTTTATTCGGTACCAGCAGCGCTATTGCAAAAGCCTACATTAAATATTTAGATGATTACACAACGCAATTTAAAATAGTGTGTGTCAGCTCTGGTAGTTTAGCAAGCAGCCTCAGTGCAAATATTGAACACTTTGCTACTGATTACAGCGCTGAAAGTTTGGCAATCTTAACCCAGTTTTTAAAAGATGCTAACACTGATTTACACCAAGTTATTATGTTTAACGGTAAGCTTCATACTACTCAACACATGCCAGAAAAAAAATTAGAAGATTTAAATGCTGAATACTTTAATGAGCTTTTGAACGCAAACACCCTAACTCCACTTCTGTGCCTGCAAAGCGTATTACCACTACTGACACATAAAACGCAGTGCACTATTACCGCATTGAGCGCGCGAGTGGGCAGTATAAACGACAATAAACTCGGTGGTTGGTATGCCTATCGCGCATCTAAAGCGGCCCTCAATATGCTATTTAAAACAGCCGCTATAGAGCTTAGTCGTCGTGCTAAAAACACCAAATTAATTTTGTTCCACCCAGGGACTACCGACACTGAACTGTCTAAACCATTTCAAAAAAACGTACCTACCGGTAAGCTATTTACGCCTGCGTTTGTAGCTAAGCAACTTTTTGAACTCACTAATAATAACCTCGAATTAGCACTAAACGGCGAACCTGCTTATCTAGATTGGCAAGGCGCTACTATACCGTGGTAAGGATTTTTAATGCATTTTACTAAAGCGCAAATAGACGCACTTGAAAAACATACTCGCACTCATTTAATTAATTCGCTTTCGGGTTATAAAAGTGCAAATTTAATAGGCACACAAGACTTACAAGGCAATACCAATTTATCGATTGTAAGCTCTGTTATTCATTTAGGTGCGCACCCACCTTTGGTAGGGATGATAATGCGGCCACACAGTGTGCCCCGCCACACGTTTGAAAATATTTTACAAAGTGGTGTTTACACTATAAATCAAGTGAATAAATCAATATATAAACAAGCGCATCAAACATCAGCTCGCTACGATAAAGAAGAATCTGAGTTTGATGCAACAGGATTAACGCCCCAATATTTTGACGATTTCACAGCCCCGTTTGTGCAAGAGAGTCGATTAAAATACGCTGTTAAATTTGTCGAAAACCAACATTTAGCAATCAATGGTACAGAGCTAGTGATTGGTGAAATAATGGATGTTTACTTAGATAAAGCAGCACTGCAAAGCGATGGTTTTTTAGATTTACAAGCGATAGAAACGGTTGCAATAACTGGCCTTGACAGCTATCACACCAGCAATAAACTAACGCGTTTACCTTACGCTAAAAAGTAATTTAGCAGGGGCAGTTTAATCACTTCCCCTGACACTTTTAAATGATAAAAGGCTTAGGCGCGTGGGTAAGTACTTCGTAGCCTGTCGGTGTTATTAAGATGTCATCCTCTAAACGCACACCACCAAAATCAGGTACATAAATACCAGGCTCTATAGTAATAACATTACCCGCTTGCAGCGCAAAATTGTTGTGCTCAGTAATAAAAGGCTGCTCATGTAAAAACAGGCCAACACCGTGTCCTAAACCTTTCCCCGAATACTCACCGTAGCCTGAGCCATCTAAAACCTGTTGCGATGCTTGTTGTAGTGTTTTACAACTTACATTAGGTGCTAATAAATCCATTGCCGCTATTTGTGCATCGCGTACCGCGTTGTAAATACACGTTTGTTTTTCGCTTGCTTCGCCATAAATATAACTACGTGTCATATCTGAGCGGTAGCCATTTACAACGGCACCAAAATCTAACGTAATGAAGTCACCTACAGCTAACGGGCGCTCACTTGGTGTGCCATGCGGAAGCGACGTGCGTTCAGCAAACATCAAAATGGTGTCAAATGCCATGCCTTTCGAGCCAAGCTTTTGCATTCTAAATTCAAGCTCTAATGCTAAATCTCGCTCAGTTACCCCTTGAGTAAAGTATGGGAGTGTTTGCGCAAGTGCTTCATCGCTCAGCGCTGCTGCAGCTTTTAATTGCCGTACCTCCCACTCATCTTTAATTAAACGTTGTTGCTCAATAAGTCCTTGAATAGGTAAGACTGACTGTACTTTTAACTCATCAGCTACTTGCTGCCACAACGCCACATTAATAAATGCAGCATCAAAGCCCAGCACTGCGTTTGCGGGTAAAAAACGGTTGATACAATGCCCAAGCGTTTCATTATCACGATCACGACTTATAACATCAAATCCTTGGCATTCATTGCTCGCCCGTTCAAAATAACGATAGTCGGTAATTAATACACAGCTGTTTTGGGTAATTAACGCATAGGCTGCGTTACCGCTAAAGCCACTAAGGTAGCGAATATTTTCATAACCCAGCACTAACATAGCGCTAAGTCCGTGTTTGTTTAAATTGGCTTTAAATGCCGTTTGACGTTGTAGATAATTTGGTTGCATGGTTTCTCCTTTATTACGCCATCATAACAATGTTTAAAAATATAAATAAAAAATGCGATTAACGGTAACTAATAATGACTTTAGATAGTTTAAGCAAAGCTAAAAGATCTGTGCTTAAACGTTATTTAACCCATCTTTTTAATTTCACGATTGATAAAGCTAAATTAAGCCCAATATCCTTTTTATACTCAGCTATAAGCAATCCTCAAAAGGATAAATATGAAAAACTTTAAAATTGATATCGTGTCAGACGTAATGTGCCCTTGGTGTGTTGTGGGTTATAAAAACCTAGAAACAGCACTTGAGCAACTCAAAGACGAAATAAGCGCAGATATTACGTGGCATCCTTTTGAACTAAATCCAGATATGCCAATTGAAGGTCAAGACTTAAACGAACATTTAATGCAAAAGTACAACCTAACTGAAGAGCAAGGCGACGAAAATCGTAAAAACATGTTTGAAGCAGGTCAACGTGCTGGGTTTACCTTTAATTTTGATGGCAAACGCATCATGATCAACAGCTTTGATTTGCATCGTTTATTAATGTGGTCACGTGAAGAAGGTAAGCAAACGCAGCTTAAACTTGCCTTTTTTGAAGCACACTTCACTGATTTAAAATACTTAAATCAAGAAGAAGCATTGCTCGACGTTGTTGAAAAAGTAGGTCTTGATAAAGAAACTGCGCGCGGTATTCTACACTCAGACAAATACGTACAAGACGTACGCCAAGAGCAAGACAACTTTAAACAAATGGGCATTACGTCAGTCCCTACATTTATCATAAACGATAAATATGCACTCACTGGCGGACAACCAAGCGACTCATTCATTCAAGCACTAAAACAAATTAGTGAAGAAGAAGCCAAGCAAGAGGCTTAATACCGATTAGCTTAATTAAGTGAGCTATTTTGAGGTTCTATATCAGAAATTTTTAACGCAGTTAGCGTCAGATTTAATCCCTCAAATTGATTAAGTATTATTGCAGATTGAGATAATACACACATAAAGTTTAAAACTAAAAAAGGCTGCGCATTGCAGCCTTTCACTATTAAGCGAAAAGAGTTTAGGTTGACACTGAATTTTGAACGTCCTCTTTATAGATTCTTAACAGTTAGATACTTCAAAATTAAATCTGCCTATAGTGTAAATTAAATAATGGTGCCTTTTAAAGGACTAGTTCTTTTTCTGGATATACTAAATTTTTTATCTGTATTTTTAGCATAATGATAGAAATTCAAGCTAGTCTGCGTGACATCTTCAATAAACCACCCTGGTATCTTAACTAAAGAATAACCATATTTAGAAAAATGTATCTCAATTGATTTAATCACGGGCTTTTCAACAATCGTGATATGGTCTGCTTTACTTAAATCTATAACTTTTTCACCTTGAATCAATGTCTGCTCATTTAAATCGACAATAATCGGTTTTTTATTAAAAAAATCTACGAGAGAAAAAGCGATAAATATCGGTACGAGAATAATTGATAATTGGCGCAGTGTTACTGCTCTAAAGTAGGTATCTTTATGAGACCAAGTATCAGGCGTAGTAAACCACACTATTAAGATAAAAATCACTACCGCTAAAGTCCAACGGTGTAGACGCAAAAGTTTTTTAAGGTCAAAAGTCAATGTCATTTTTTTTAGCATTAATTTAATCTCACTTTCATTCGTATGCTATAAGCGTTCCCCTCATGTGTAAGTGACTTAAATTTAAATATTTGGTCAATTTCACTATCGAGTTTAAAGTTTATAGCATTTTTTTATGTCCTTTTCAGTAAAGTATAAGTTAATTCCAATAAAATATAACGCGAATATATGTAAGTACCTTTGCTTTTCAACAAAATTGTGACGTATCGTTACAATGATATAAAACACATTAAAATAAAACAAATGCATTGATTTTATGTTTATAAACTAACTCGTCTTCACTTCGAAGCCTCAAGGGTCAGCCTCAAGGGTCAGCCTCAAGGGTCAAATCTTGACTTCAGACATCAAACAACCTCGTAGCTCTTCAAATTGTAATTTAACCTTCTTATTTTCAACCATCAATATACTTAATCTACCGACAGTTTTGGACATCGTCGAATAGCGTTTAACATTAACAGCCTCAAGGGTCAAATCTTGACTTCAGACATCAAACAACCTCGTAGCTCTTCAAATTGTAATTTAACCTTCTTATTTTCAACCATCAATATACTTAATCTACCGACAGTTTTGGACATCGTCG
>NZ_JACJEM010000088.1:0-11491 GCF_014164085.1 Pseudoalteromonas sp. SG45-5
GGTCTAACCGTTTGATTTTTAGATTCATATACACCTCAAAGTTGAGATGTTATTTTATCAAATTAAAGAGAATTAAGCGTTTAAATTAAATCGAAATTTTTGAAATTGGTCTGATCAATGTCTGTATTAACTACTTTGAAGATAGGTAATTGTACAAAGACACACTATTGTTCCTGCCACTGAAATAGAGTGAATTGCACCTATTACTTTATCAACAGGTCTTGCATATTTGGCTACAAAGCGTCCATCAAACATCGGAGTTGGTACGCGTGAGCGTTCAAAGAATATCGCAAATATATAAAATGATACACTAGCGCCAATGCCTTTATCCCAAGTAGGGGCTTCTACACCATCTTTTTCCATATTTTTGTTAATATGTTTAACTGAAATTCTCGAAAATAAAATGCCAGAAGTAAAAGTACTAATGAGAAAAATAAAAAATAAGTAAACTAAAAAAGATGCAAACTCCATCTATAAAATACCCGTGTGGATAGGCTTGCGATCATAAATGTTTTCCGTCGTTTTTTTGACTAAAGCATTTGTGCCAATACTCATCGCAAATCCAGCGAGAAGACCAACCCCAATAGCAATAATCCATCCGTAAGGTGTTAAAATTAAAGCTGTGCTTAGTGCAGTCGTTAAAGATGAACCCACGTATATACCAAGCCCAGTATAAGCTCCAAAGCTGGCTAGTTCAGTTGATAGACTTCTTTGCCAGTCGCCACCATTCTTGTAATCGTTGTAAACCGAGTTTGCTCTAAAAGCGCCATCGAGTAAGATCATTCCATTACCAAGCCAGCGTCCTGTGTTTTCAATATATTTAATTTTTTTAAATTCTGCGGTGCTACTTATATCTAATTTAGTGGAGTGTTTGGCACTCTTAGCTATGTGAACGCCACGATTTGGGTTAGACCAAACCGTTCCTCTGCGACTTGCACGGTTAGTATTCATAAAACGTTGTAGTTCAGCTTGATATTTAAGTTGAAGCTCTTTAAATAGTCCAAGAGCTTTTTGCTCTAAAGCGACCATATTGTATTTAGGCATGCCTGACTCATGTGCGGCCCGTATATCTTTTAAAGATGCTTCATATTTACCCGCTAAAGTAACAAATTTTGAACTGCGAGCTTCTATTGATGTTGCGCCTGAACCAACAATACCATGTGTGTTGTTTGCTAAAAATGGTATAACTTGAGCTTGAAAGTCAGAAATAGCAAGTAATGTTTAGCTGCCAAAATCTCGCAGCATTCCAGCTATGTTTCTTCTTGATTGTGCTGATAAAAGCGCAAATTGATTGACTATATTTTTTTGTTCTGTTGTGGGAGCGGTTAAAGAGTCAGTGTATTCTTTGCGCCAAATATATGGTGTACCTGAGGTGATTACTTTACTTTTTATGTGATTGTTATCTTGTGAGAAAGTATTGTTTTTATCAGTTTTACATTTTACTACTTCTGCAGTAACTGCATCCAAGCAGATTCTAATTTCTAGAGCCATGACTCAGTATCCTTACTTTTTAATTGTTTAAAAAAGACTAATGATTTTTAATTAAGTAGTCAATACATAATTGCTTTTCATTTAGTAAGAGTAAAGCAATTGTGGTTGCTAATGTTATAGTAAATTCAATAAGCTTCGCTTTTCGCGCGAGCAAGATTTGCGCCTACAGCCAATTTTAAGGCAGCAGCTAAGATATTTTCCCCTTCCACTTCACCTGCAAAACACATAATTAATGAGTAATTACCTCGCATGGATTCGAGAAAAGCGATGCTTGCAAATGGGTGAAAAACGTAGTTTTGAACGAGAGGGTATGGATACCCGAACTGGGCAGCGTACAGGGATGTGAAAGTTGTGCTTTCATCGCGTTTACGTTCATATTAATTTAGTGTTTAAAGATAAGTAAAGTTGCGGGGCACGCCGTGTCGTGTGATTCCAAAGAGAGACCGGCGCTTGTCTTTCTTTGATTGCCATCGCCAACGCGATATAAGTAAATTATTTTAAAAGCTACGCTTTTCGCGCAAGCAAGCTTTGCGCCTACAGGTGTTTGAGTGAGCTTTGTTTAAAAGCCAAAGTGCGAAGTAAATTCGCACCTACGCTTTTGTTGAGCGCGGTGCTTAAATTACTGTAGGTGAGGTTTTATTTATGAATCTTTTTTTAGCTCTGTAATCGCTTTAATGCTAAATACGTGCATAGTTATGTAGTGTTGCTTTTTAATAATTGTTTTTACAATACTTTGATCAATATTTAAGTAATCGTGAACAAGTGCATTTCGTAAGCCTATAATTTTACGCCATGAAAGTAGTTCTGCCTCGCTCAAAAAGCCTAGATTAGTAAGTTCGCTAAATGTTTGATAGGCATTGCTGCTGGTACTACTTTTGTGCTGCTTTAGCCAATGTTTTGATAAACCAATACACACCTCGGTCATTAACTGTAGTAATCGCTCTGCAGCTCGGTAGTCTCTGCTATTAAGTGAATCGATTTGACTGAGTTCGTCGAGTTCATCTATATATTCGTCAATATGGCGTGTTACTTCACTTAAATAAAGTGTAATTCCGGTATCAGTCATGTTTACTCGCTATGGTTTCAAATTCAAACTGGCTATAAATACGTTGCTGCTCTTTCATCGCTCTAACACTATTATTGCTTATAATTATTTTTCCATACTCAATAACGTTGAAAGCTAAATAACTTGGAATAATATTTATATCTATAATAGAAACAAGTTGCTCATTGAGGTTGAGTGCATTACTTATTTCAAGCTCAAGCTCTTTTGGTCTAAGGCGCTTATAAAAGAACTCCAGATCAAAGTTTTTAAATGCTACGGCTAAGTCAATGTCACTATGGGGTTGGGCTGTCCCTTTTGCGTGGGAGCCATATAACCAAACCACGTCAATGTCGGTGTTTTGCTGCAAGTACTTAATTATTTTCTGTATAACTTCATTTGCCACGAAAAACTAACCATTGATAAAAACTGTAATAATAACCTATCAGTTTTCTAGTGAACATTAAAATTGATATTAGTTTTATTTAATAGCAAGCTGGGCATCTGCAGTTGCTTAGATGAGCTTAAGTAATTTATATTTTATTGATGAAGCTTAGATTCTATTATTTATAAATAAGGTAAAGTTAACTTGTGGACGATAAATATACATTTAAACTCAAAAATAACTTATTTACTTCTGAATTAGCTCACATTGATTTATGCATAAAAATAATTAATAGAGTTGCAAATAAGCTGAGTGAGCAAATAATACAATTACCAAGTATGGATGCGTTTATTTAGGTTTGAAAAATAAATTAAAACCAAAATCGCGATGTAAGATCGCACCTACGGTTTTGTTGAATGTGGTGTTTAAATTATTATAGGTGAGGTTTACACCTCGTTTTAAATTGCTTGTTTATTTATTCTCTGTGTAGCGCTTAAAAGTAATGAGGCAATTAACCCTGTTATTCGCCTCATTGTATGAGGCGAATAAATGTTTTTAGGTTGAACGGGCACTGTTGCATGTTAAAAGCTGCACTTTTCGTGCGAGTAATCTTGATGTACTTTAAAGCATTTATAGGTACACTCTTTTAAGCTTATTAATTTAATGGATTAACAATGATTAAATGGATTTTACTAATTTTAACCACAGTATTTGCTACAGAGCTATATGCTGATGAGGCGTACTCCCAAGCTCATTGCGATAGTATTAAAAAAGAACGCGAAGCTATCCGATCGCAATTTAGAGGTGGCTACAGCACAAAAGAAAGTGAGCGTTTAACTGCACGCGATAAAGTTTTATTTACCTTGCTTGCTGATTATTGCAATACACCTAAAAAAGCGAGTAGTTCCTACCAAGCCATTTCCTCTGCGACGACTAAAACATCGAATAGTCATTGGTTACTCAACCAAAAGGTATCAAATATGTCTTTGCACAGTGATAGTTACAGTGACCAAGCCAAACTTGATGCTTGATCTAAATTTTATAAACTGCCTAAACGTTGTCGTAAAAAAGGCATGAGCTCGGCCGACTTTGTGTGGTGCAGTGAATATAGAGGCAAACAAAAAGAGCTTTTTGAAGCACAGTGGAAAGAGCGTTCATAAATATGTTTAAAACAAAATTAAGCGTGGTGTTTGTATTTTTTGTGCTGCTAATTGCATCGGCATTTATTGCTAATCATTTTACTGGGCGGGTATTTAATTATCACGATCCTATAGGCGAGGTTAAACGAATTTATAGTAGTTTATCGTCGAAGGTAGCTACTGAACCGCTAGCAACTAAACAGCCCAAAAATGTAAGCACGGCAACTTTACAAAATGCATTAGTATCTGCCGATAATCATTTATTTCAGGCTAACAATACGCGTTGCGTAGATGTATCGTTAGGTGAGGTTAAATATAAACGTAATGGCGATATATTTACGTGGACAGACAGTGACGGTGTGCCGCATTTTAGTGATAAAAAACCGGATTTTGCAGTGGCAACTTACGATACTGGCTTTATTGAATCGTTAGATTACTTTGAGCTTACCTTAAAAACGCCTAATTTACCGTCGTCGTTTAATCAAGAGCTACGCATTAAACTCAATACTGTATTTAAGGTATATGGGCAGATTATTGGCGTGCATGCACTTAAAAAGGTAAAGCTGAATTTAACGGTATTGCCTACGCGCCGAGCTTATGAGGCCACAATAAAGCAACGCGGTGGTGACCCTACAAACACTGCGGGTATGTATTTTCACGCGAGTAATTCTGCTTTTATTAATTATGACAACGCGCAAAGTGCAATGCGCACGTCTGTTCATGAAGCGGTGCATGCTATTAATAAGGCTGTGTTAGGTTACACACCAAGATGGTTAAATGAAGGGTTTGCGGAGTACTTTGAGCTGACTAAAAATAATATGCAAACGGCTATTGTAGAGCCAAATAGATCGTGGACAACAAATAGCAGTATCGCTAAAAGTGTATTTACAATTAATTGGTTAATCGGCTTGGAGGATACATGGCAAAAAGGCGACAACAGCAAACTTTATGCAAGTAGCTGGGCTGCTATTTATTTTTTAATGGATACACAGGCAGGTAGAGCTTTACTAAAAAATATAATGCTTACTGAGCAACAGTCACCATGTAGCAAGTTGTCTGAACAAAAATTAAAAAAGATATTGTATACACAATTACCAAATCTTAAACGTGAATATTCTCAGTGGTTAAAAATACCTTTTAAAGTACATAATTTTTAACCTGTTTGGAGTGTATTGATGAGGTGAGTGGACGGATGGAAATTAGGTTTGGATTTGCGTTATAAATGCCTCATCCGCAGTGGTTTAAAATTAAAATAAAGCGTGATGTTAGATCATACCTACAAATTAAAAGCTGCGCTTTTTACGCAAGCAAGCTTGGCGTCTACAGGCGTTTAGGTGGGTTTTGTTTGTTGCCACCGCTAATGCGATATAAGTAAATGTAATTAAAAGCTGCGCTTTTTACGCAAGCAAGCTTGGCGTCTACAGGTGTTTAGGTGGGTTTTGTTTGTTGCCATCGCCAGTGCATATAAGTAATTAAAAGCTGCGCTTTTTACGCAAGCAAGCTTGGCGTTTACAGGTGTTTAGGCTGGCTTTGTTTATTGCCACCGCTAGTGCATATAAGTAATTAAAAGCTTCGCTTTTTACGCAAGCAAGCTTGGCGTCTACAGGTGTTTAGGTTGGTTTTGTTTGTTGCCACCGCTAATGCATATAAGTAATTAAAAGCTGCGCTTTTTACGCAAGCAAGCTGAGCGTCTACAGGTGTTTAGGCCAGCTTTGTTTGTTGCCACCGCTAGTGCGATATAAGTAAATGTAATTAAAAGCTTCGCTTTTTACGCGAGCAAGTTCGGTATTTACAGGTGTTTAGGTGGGTTTTGTTTGTATACGCGAGCAAGTTCGGTATTTACAGGTGATTAGGTGAGCTTTGTTTGTAGACGTAGAGCTTGCTCACGTGAGAGGCGTTTAAATGTTCTATGCGGTGTTACTCTACTTCGACGCTAATAAGTGATTTATAAGCGCCGCTTTCTAGGGCATCAAAATACGCTTGGTAGCGGCCTGTTTGCTTAAACTTTACTAACTGTTGGTTAAAAATAACTAATAGCTTTTCGCTGTTTGGGTTATTTTTTGGGAATAATAAAAAACTTTGATTTACTAACACTGGCTTTGGATGATGGCTAATAGCATCAATAAGCTCAGGCAGCTTGGTATTTAAGGTGTGATAACCTACGTTTTGCTCTTCGGCAAAAGCGTCAATACGGCCCATCACTAAACGTTGAAAATTTTGCTCTGTTGTACTTACGCGTGATATTTCAAATAAGCCTTCTTCAATTGCTTTATCAAACTTTTTGCCATAACTGTACACGAGCCCGCCTCCTAGTAGTAGACCTTTTAAATCACTGAGTTTATACCAGCTAAACTGCCGCTGTTTTTGATAAAAAAATACAAACCGTTCATTTAGTACCGCCTCGCTATATAAATAGTGACGTGCGCGGTCTTTTTCAAACATCCACACTGCGGTGGCTGCGTATTTATTATTAAGGGTGTCGTGATAGGCGCGCGGCCAAGGTAAAAATGTAAAGCTGACCTCAATATTGGCTTGTGCAAATACGTCAGTGATCAGGTGAGCAATTACGCCTTTATAGGGTAACGATTCACTTAAAAATGGTGGCCAATCACCAGCGCTAATTTGCAGGGTTTTAAGGTTATTAGTCGCAGCCTGATTTTCTACCTCAATCGCGTGACTGTAATAACTTATAAAAACCATTAACAATAAAGGCATAGCATAAATACAGCATTTTAATTTAGCCATTAGCATAAAACTTATTTGCATAACTTTACCTTTTTTGTATAAATCTTAGTTAAACATAACAATAGCTTGTAAAAGCTGGCTAGTTCATGTTTAAACAGCATATTCGCTCAAGCAAATACGTAAGAAGCTACTCTTTGGTTTGCATGCTTTTAGCGCGCGCTTCTGCATCTATTAACGCTTGTGATTTAGGAGTACGTTTTTTCTTTTCTATAACTGGTTTTTCGGTTGATTCGGGATCCCAGCTTGGATCTAACGATAGGTTTGCAAATGGATTGCTGCTGTCAATTTTTGCAGCTTTAACTTTAGGTTCAACAGGTTTTGGCTTTTCCTGTATTTTTACTCCAGGTAATGGCGCATCAGGATCGAAAGTGCGCACTTCAGGCTCTTTAAAGTCGTGCTCGTTACTAAATAAAGTCGCCTGCGGTGCAAATACTTTTTCAACTGCATGTGCATTTTCATTAGGTGCAGGTGAGTGTATTAACTCAGGGGTTATGATGGCCGGCTCTGAAACTAACTCCTCACCCTTTTGATCATTACTTACTGCGCTTTCGTGCTTATGCGGATTGTTAATTGCTAAGGCATCGGGATCAAATTTACGAACTTCTGGCTCATTAAAGTCATTGGCGCTTTTTATACGCGCTACAGCATTGTTTGCTGCGGCTTCAAACTCTGCGGTATTAAGCTGTGGTATTGGCTCACTTAATATAGCTGATTTTTTTTGATCTAAGGCATTTATTGTTGGTTTTTTATTTATATTATCGGCTGCAGGTTCGGCTACTTTTGCTTTAGATGCATTCAATGGGGGAGTTGTTGGTGTTGGTAATGTTTGCGCTACGCTCGAAATAGCGGTGGTTTCTTTGTTTTGCTTAGCACGGCGCAAACGGACTATAGCCATAACTGCAATAAGCACCACTATAAGCAGTATCAAGCTAGGTAAAAGAAGTGAGTGTGTGCTTTTTACTACTGGCTCAGAGGTTTGAGTAGGAATTAACGTTGGCGCAGGTTTTAATGTTGATAAAGGTGCTGGGAGTACTTCTTTAGTGAGCGTACTGTCTGATTTTATAGGAGTATTCGGCGGGGTTGGCTTTTGCTCTGGAATAACCACTTTTGGATTAGCTTGTGGTTTGTGATTTACTGGTTTTGCATCAAGCATGGCCTGATTTTTATTATCTGTAAGAGGCTCAACAGTGGGTGCCTGTTGTTCATTAACTACGTTTTTATTTACTGTTTCAGTGATTGCTTCACTCACTGCTTCACTGGTTTTTTCGACTACCGGCGTTGGCTTAGCAGTAATTGGTACAGTTTTAATCTGTGTTTGCACTTGCTTGGAAGGGATACAGTTTTTACTGTGATCGCGTACTGCATTACGGTAGTTTCTACTTGTTTTATCGTTACTGTGTTGCTGCATTTCTTGTTTTATAAGTATGCACATAGCCTCGTTATAAGCTGCGCTATTAATACTATAAAGTAGGGCAAAACAAAGTGTGAGGCGTGTAAATAAAGTTATCATAAAGGTAAAAGCGCTTAAACATTAATGGTTTGATTTTAAGCGCAAAATTAAAAATTATCTAGAGTCGGTTTAGTCTATTACCATAAGGCTGCGATATTCGTCGTAAGCAAATTGGTCTGTCATGCCACTTATATAATCTTGAATTAATCTACAGCGGTAGTAAAACTCATAGGCGGCAAAATGATCGGGCTCTTCTTGCATGGCATCTATGGCATGTTGGTAGCTATTTAGGTGTTTTTTAGAAAGCTTTTTAACCAAGCGTGATTCTATTAATAGACGTGAGTCGCCGTTTAATGCGCGCTTAAAGTCATCGCTGTTTAATAGCAGTAATGGCTTATAGCAATCGAGTAGGCCGTTAATAATTCGGTAACCTTGCAGCTCTAGCTTTTCGACCTCTTTGTTAGAAAAAACATGCTCAAGGGCTACTTGTTTTAGTGTTTTGGTTACCGCGTGTAGGTGGCTTCTGTCTTCTAATAGGGCATAGTTAAAGTCGCCATGATAAATAGGCTCTATGTTTTCGATAAACCGTTTTGCAGCATGGCCAACGAGCGGGTGCAGTAGTGATACTCTAAGGTATATAAAAAACTCACTGTTAAAATTGTACGGCTGGGCTTTGGCGCGATCGAGTGCGTAATCTACCGCTTTATCTACAAAGTTTTCATGCTCGGTGTCGTCTATTGTAAGGTTTATAAGTGCTTTTTTATAATGACTTTTAAGCTGTGTGCAAAGGAACTCGGTACTTATTATGCCCTTTTCTACAGCGTCTTCTATATCGGCTAGGCAATACGATATATCGTCGGCAGCTTCCATTATGTAACTTGCGGGATGGCGGCAATATGGCTCAATAGTGAGCTCGTTTTGCAATGCTTCAACAAAGGCTTTTTCGCTGTAGTAGTAACCTACTTTTTTCATTAAGTAATTTTTGTTTTGCGGTATGTTTTTTACATCAAGTCCCGCTGGACGAGTGTATTTTAAAATACCGGCGCTTTGGCTATACGTTAAATTAAGCGTTTGTAAAGAATGAATAATACGTATGCCTTGAGCATTACCTTCAAAGTTACAAATATCAAGCGCAAGGTGTTTAAATACCACACCTATGCCGGTATTAGGCTCTTGGCAACGTGTTGGTGTAATACTCACTAAGTTATTATTAAACCAATGGTTAATTGCAGCTTCGCCAAAGTGACCAAAGGGTGGATTGCCTATGTCATGCATCAGGCAGGCCATTTCGACTAAGCTTTCGAGTGGGCGTTCAAGCCCTGTTAGCCCGTAGTCTTTTTGCTGTTGGTAGCTTAAATTAGCAAAAATACGCTGCACTATAAAACGACCAACTTGCTGTACTTCAAGTGAATGAGTAAGACGCGAACGAACTGCTGCATTACGCTCAAGTGGAAAAACTTGTGTTTTTTGCTGCAACCGACGAATAGCTGCGCTATTTATTATGCGACCACGGTCGCTTTCAAGCGCCATTTGCAAGTTAGATGTAGTGCGATACATACGCGCTGGCGTTATTTTTTTACTAAAGTCGATAGTCATCGTAGTCCTTTTTATAATTGATGACTGGCAAATTAAGTGCGCGATGTCATTCTTTATTAATACTTAAACGTTAATATATACACCTAGGCGAGTTAGGTACAGGTGCTTGTATCATTTGGGTGTCGCCAATTGTATTATAAAGTTAGATTTTTCAGTATTTAACGTATTTTAAAGCAGGCGAGTAATTATGATGAAGCAATGGATTCTAAAGGTGATAGCGCTATGCCTTTTAGTAGGAATAAGTAGTACTGCGTTTGCAGCAAAAGAGCAAACCGTGGTGCTGGTATCAATTGATGGCTTGCGTTGGGATTACATTGAAAAGCACGGCGCAGAAAATTTAAAAGCAATGGCTGATCGTGGCGTTCGCGCTCAAAAATTGATCCCAGTTTATCCAACTAAAACGTTTCCTAATCATATTTCTATTATTACGGGCTTATTGCCGGTAAATCATGGCATTGTTGATAATAGTTTTTGCGATAAAGCGCGTAAAAATGAATGCTATAGCATGGGTAAAGCGCTGGGCGACAGTACATGGGTAAAGGGTATTCCGCTTTGGAATTTGGCAAAAATGCAGGGGCTTAAATCTGCAACTTACTTTTGGCCTGAGTCGGATGCGTTATTTAACGGTATGACCCCTGATTACTATTACCATTACTCAAAATACAGTGACTATCAAAGACGTGTTGATCAAATTATTCAGTGGTTAAGTTTACCAAAAGCACAACGTCCGCGTTTTGTAGCAAGTTATTTTTCATTGGTTGATAGTATGGGCCACGAATTTGGCCCCGATGCGCCACAAACTCGTGATGCCGTTAAGCAGCTAGATGAATTAATGGGGCAGTTGCAAACGCGTTTAAGTAAACTAGAGCAAGATGTAAATTTAGTTATTGTCTCTGATCATGGTATGACAAGCATCGACCCCGAAAAAAGTATTGATACAACGACCCTTCCTCAAGATAAAAACTTTTTAGTAAAAAACACGGGGCCACGTTTGCTTATTTACACGCAACCCGATGCTAAAAATGCCGATATTAAAGGCTACAAGGCACGTTTACAAAAAGCAGCAAACGGGCGCTATACTGTATTAACTGACGCGCAATTAGCTGCATATCATTATAATAAAGGTACTCGCGTAGGTGATATTGTGGTGCAAACGACCGCGCCAGCGGTATTTACTAATGGTAAAAAGCCAATGTACTTAGGCACTCATGGTTATGCATATACAGAGGATATGGCGGCATCACTTATTGCTGTTGGCCCTGCCTTTAAGCAAGGTGTAAGCCTCGAAAAAGTAAGTAACCTTGATATCTATCCGGTGCTTGCAAAAGTAATGGGGCTTAAATTGTTAAACAAAGTGGATGGCGATGGCAAAACGTTAATGCCAGCAATTAAACAAAAAATGATTGTGCATTAGTAAGGCAAAAAAAGAGCGCCGAAGCACTCTCAAGGGAAGAATATATTATACCCATTCGTATAAATTGTTGAACAATCAAAGGGAATACTTAAACGAATGGGCATATTAATACCAATTTTATTAAAAACATGATCATTCTAGCGTATTAAATAACTCACTAACGACGTTAAAAATTATTTATATAGAACAACTATGTATCATAATTTTAGCCTTGTTATTGAGCTATTTT